>CAYMER010000083.1:0-3224 GCA_964389345.1 uncultured bacterium
TTCTTTAACTCCCCGCCCCCAACCGCTATCTACCCGGCTCTGAACACTCTTTCCCTACACGACGCTCTTCCGATCTTGAAGGCCATTTGAAATAAGGGGATCATCACATCAAGACGCGATTGGATCGTTGGATGATCCTTAAGCCACTTCGCCCGTTCCCCCGAATCTTCCATATGGGCCCCTCTCAGGAGCATGTCCAGCGGACCGACTCCGTTGCCTATCGTGATCCCTTGCTGGAGGTTGAAGAGAGCGGCCACGACGTTGGCCCTTAAGATCTGCTCCCGGAACTCTTTGGAATCGGCGCCCTCCGCTCCGGGCAACTGGCTCGCCCAATAGGAATAGCTTCCGGGTTTTCCGATCAAAAGCTCGAGGGGAAGTTCTCCCACGGCATCCTTATCCATGAACACATCACTCAAGCGCCGGACCGCTTTCATGATCGTCACAAAATCTTCGCCGGAAACTTTCAGCCGGAACTGAAGTTCCATCAGCGCGAGAACCGCAGAGCGGTCATGAAGCTCGTCCATCGCGGGCACCCGGTCAAAAAGGATCCCGAACGCCACCGTCGCACCGGTCGGTTTGTATTCACCCTTTACAGAATCCCAGTCGGGCCAATAGCCCTCCTTGATTTTGTTCTGATCTATATTGTAGAACTCGATACGAGACATGATATTGTCCATGTTAAGACTCGCACTGATCCCGTTGATGCCCACCCAACGTCCTTCCAGGATCGCGAGGTTGTGAAGCTCCGGAGTCACCGTCACGCGTAACACCTGAGGTCTCCCGTTCGCATCCCGATAGTTTATTTCGACCGTCCCCGGATTCGAGGGATCCGCGATATCCGCCAAAAAAATCCGGCGCACATCTTTTTTCTGGTCTTTCGGAACAGCTTGAAGCAATACCTCAAGCGAGGTTGAAGCCGCCTTCGTGCTCCTGTTTTCCTTAAAACGACCCACCACGTCATCCCGCTGCCGCTCGGCATTTTTCACGGCAATCTTCGCGGCCGCTTCTTCACGGTCCGCTTCGGGTTTCAGCTTGCCCGATTCGTCTCTAAAATTTTTGGCTTCCGTAGCAGCCGCAACCGCTTCCGCTTCAAGCAAACTAAGATCGGGCGTCACTGCCTGCGTCACGGGCGCTACCGACCGGGGTTCTATCACCGCGGGAGGAACCTGCGGTTTTTCCTTTCCACCAAAAAAGAAATTCCAAATGCCGCCAAAAAAGTCCGCGACTCCGTCCCAAGCACGCTCCAAAAGGTTCCGTTCATGAACCGGTTTTGCCTTCTGGGCCTCCGCCTCCTTTTGTTTCTTCGCATCTTCTTCTTGTTGGCTTTTGATCTTCCGCTGTTCGGCTTGCTTCGCCTGCTCCAAAGCATCCTCGGCCTGTTTGGCCTTGGCCTCCGCATCCTCCGCCGCCTGCAGCGCTTTTGCGTACGCCATGCGCGCTTCCGTGGGAACCACCCCATGCGCCCGATCCGCGTCCTTTTCGAGCGCCATCGAAGTCGCCAGAGAAAGAATGCGGCCAAACTCTTTGGGGTCATTGACCGTGTAGAGACGGACCTTTTGCTGAACATCCTTACCGTCCTTGCGAACTGTGATCGTTTTTGGAACCGGGTTCCCATTTACATCCAGAACCGGATTCCCATTTCCATCCAACACGACTCGCCCTTCCCGGACATTGAGAACATCGATGGCGTCGTCCAGGAAAAGATAAACCCGATGCATCAGATCCCGGGCATCCTTGTCGTTTGTCACTCCGATCGAACGCTGCGCATCCTTATTCTCCACGAACATGTTCGTGATCCGGGCGAACATGCTCACAAAACTGAGCTCTTCAATGCTGATCTCGTTGTCTTCCAACACTCCCTTGGCCGCCGAATCCAGATTCACGGCGATCCACGGAGCCAGGAAATAGCTCTCGGGATCAAGCCTTTTCAGCAAACTCTTTCCGCCCTTATGATCGATCTGACCGGATTTCAGCAGATCCGTGATCGACGCGATCCACGCCCCTGTTTCTCCGGGCTTGTTGTTTTCATCATACCGGCCCAGCATATTGGCAAACACCGTCCTAAGCTCGACATACCGGGCATCTTCAACGGGTTTCAGCTTGCCCGATTCGTCTCTCAAACTTTTGGCTTTCGCGGCAGTCGCAGCCGCTTCCGATTCAAGAGAACTCAGATCGGGCGCTCCCGCCCGGGGTTCTGCTACTGCAAAAAGGGCTAAGGGGGTTTCCCATCGGCCAAAAAGGAAATCCCAAATGTTCCAAAAATCCTGCCCCCTGTCTTTGATCCTCTGCTGCTCGGCTTGCTTCGCCTGCTCCAAAGCATCACTGGCCTTTTTGGCCTTGGCCTCCGCGTCCTCCGCCGCACGTAAAGCTCCCTGGCTCTGCGCCTCGGCCAATTTGGGGGCCCATCGAGTAATCAAAAATTCCGCTCCGTCCATAAGAACCTTATTCCCCGGGTAGCGCAAAACATCCGCGCCGAGCAACTGCGCCTCTCCGTTCAATTTCACTTCGGGCAGCTTTTCATCCTTATTGTATTTAAACTTCGGGGCTTCGGTCCTGGGAGGCTTCGTCTTCTCTTGCTCCATTTGCTCCTGCAACGTCCCCGTCAGAGCTGTCTTTCCGGTCACGGTCTTGGAAGCTGAAAGAAGGTCATCCATCTGTCCCCGGAGCGAAGTCGCCTTCGACATTGCGGGAAGGCCGATATCTTCCGGAGTCAGTCCGTAGCGGGCAAGTTTTGTCGCTAAGACCGCCCGCGCACGGGCATGAAAGAAGAGGGCATACACAAAATCACGCTGACGATTGTGCAGAAGATCCAGATAAGTCTGGCCGGCTTTATCAAGTCCCTGATCCTGACGCGCCAGCTCCCAATAGGTTTTTTCAAAACGTTCTCCCAATTGTTGCGCGGATCTGGCATGCTCCCTGAGAGCGATCCCGGTATTCTCGAGATCGCGAACCGCTCCCCGGAGTTCATACTGAACGTCCAGGATCATCTGATCTCTTTGATCCTTTGTCTTGACCTTCTCAAGACCCAGGACCTTGAGTTTGCTCAAGCGCCCCGAACCCCAGATATCCTCCGTAAATCCGACCGTCAGCCGATCCCCTCGTAATCCGACATCGGCCCAAAGATTCATCCAGTTCAAAAATGTCTGCTTTGATTGCTCATTGATACCCTCGATCCGTGATGTAAGCACCTGAACCCGGGGATCCTTTAATTCAACCGCTCCCCC
>CAYMER010000084.1:0-24428 GCA_964389345.1 uncultured bacterium
TGTCTCCGCTATTCCGGAATCACGATCTCGCCCGCGCCGTTGACGCTTACGACCGAAGGATCGTACATACATTCCGCGCTCACAGCCGGCAATTTGAATCGTCCGGGCGTGACTGCACGCGCAACATAGCGGTAATGTCCCGAGCCCGAAACATCCGTGAAAACAAGAACGCGGTCATCCCTGATGTCGATCTTCTGCGGGTCGATCATGTTCTTTTCTGAAAGATCTGAAGTATCTGAGGAAGAGAGCCTCGGATTTTCAACTTCAAGACCGGCCGGCAAAAGATCCGAAACCACAACGTTCTTGCAGCTAAGCCCGGATTCGAGCGTAATATCCAGGATTACAACATCACCTTGCTTGAGCTTGGTGAGATCAACCGGCTTGCTGGCAGAATCGAGAAAGGAGCGGCGAGCTTCCAGACCGCTGTCTTTTTCTACGACTTTCTCGGAAACCGGAACTCCCCCGGAGGTCCAGTAATAGTAGGCGGTACCTGCGCCGCTTACTTCGATCACCATATCTCCGGAAAGCACGGCACCATTCAGAGAAGTGCCTGCCTTATCACTAAAGGAAGCGATCGGCTTCCCGCCCGCCAGAATCCTGCCCGTAAAGTCCTGAGGCTGACCTTTCAGATAGCGGGTGTATTTCCCGAGGCCGATCAATGCCTGAGCATTATTCTGTGTTGTCCCCCACTGCCCGTCTTTCATCAGACCTTGCAGCCTATTCACAAGAACCGGCACAAGCGGATTCTCCGGATCCATATCCATGAATACGGAAAGAGACACAGCAGCCGGAATCACGAGGAATTCTCCTTCTTTCTCTGTGCTAAAGGCTTTATCTCCAAAGCCCTGGCCGATTATCTCTGTCATTGCTTTCTTTTCACCCATCAACGCAAGAGACCCCGCGAGATACAGCTTCCCGAATTCTGACAGGTCTTTTTGCTTTTCCTGAAGTCTTCGTATCCAGGATGATTTCACACGCCCCGCTTTCGCAAGCACATACAAAGCGTGAGACCGGAGATCGTCATTGGCCCCATCGTCCTTAGCTTTCCCCGAAACGATCTTTTCGAGATACTCAAGCGCGTCGTGAAACTCAGTCTTCGGAACTGCGTAACCCGCCTTCTGCGCTTCGGCGAGAAACTCCATGGCATAGACACTTCCATAGTCGTACGGCTCCGAATCACCCTGCCACATTCCGAACCCTCCGGAATAGTTTTGCATGGAGAACAACCTCTCGATCCCGACCTGGACATTACGGTCAATCCCTGTGGCACTAAACTTGTTTTGATCCAAAGTTGGAAGAACATCTTTGAGATACAGGAGCGGATAGACCGTAGAGGTTGTCTGCTCGACGCACCCATAGGGATATTCGATCAGGTATTTTAGAGCTCCGAGGAACTGCACCGACGGGAGCGAGGAAACGATGAGACTCTGCGACTCCGTTCCCTTGAGCCAATCCGCGGTGAGTTTGACCTCCGCTTTTCCGGGAGCTTTCACCGTCCCCGAACCACCGAGCACTGTATAAGCCGCTGCCGGCCGGACAGAAAGCTCCGTCGTCTGGTCTGCCTGCTCACTGCCAAGTTTAGCCGTCACCTTGATCACGGCCTTCCCGGCGCTTGCGGGAGCTTCCGCCTTGAACTTTACAATTGTTTCTACCCCAGTTTTAGCCGTAATCGTCGCTTCCGGAGCGGAGATGCTCTTGAATCCTTCTGGAACTTCCAGAGCGACCTTTGCTTCGCCGGCAGTCCCGGTTTCATTAAAAACGCTCACGGAAACTGTGAACTGGTCACTCGGAGCAAGAAACCTCGGAAGAGATGCTTCGACCATGAGCGGTGACGCGACTTTCATTTTCGCTTCACCATTCCCAAAATCGTTTTCCGAGCTCGCGACCGTCATAAGACGCAGCTTCCCCGTGAATTCCTTAGGAATAATGAATTCCGCGAAAGCCTGGCCTTTCTCATCGGTCCTGATATTGCTTTGCCAGAGAGCGACCGGGACCACGCGTTTTACCGCGATCGGGTTGAGATGGTCCTTCGCGTCGTAACTACCATCACCCCCGGGAGAAGAAACGCCTGCGATCTTTTTATCCTCCGGCTCCGGGATCAGTAGTGAATAGTAATCCGAGGTCTCGACCCCATGCGCTCGCTTCCCGTAGAAAAAGTCATACGGGTTCGGAGTTTTATAGGCCGTCAGCTGGAGTATCCCCTCATCCACAAGAGCCACAGAAAGCTCCGAGTCGCTGACCAGTTTGGAGTCCCTTTCGACTGATAGCTCCACTTTTACTTTCTCGCCGGGCCTCGCAGATTCGGGAAGTTTTGCGATCACACCGAGCTTGTGCTGGCTTTCCACGAGCATGATAGGAATCACGCCATAAGCCCGGTGCGCGGCCCACTTCTCACCTTTCACGATCGGACGGATCACCGTTACCGAGCAATACGCATTCGGAGAGAACGAAGCATCGACAGGTAAAGTGACCTGCTGTGTCGCTTCAGTGAGGTTTACCACCGTCGCAGAGAGAACACGGTCCTGCGTCACTGTGACAAGCGCCTTCCCTTTGAATGGCGCTTTGATCAAAAGTTTTGCGGTATCGCCTTCTTTATAGACTGCCTTATCCAGCTGAAGCTCGATCCTGTCAGGCCGTTCCATGGCCCAGGGCATCGCCTCACCCCAGGGACCTTCCACATAAAACTTCACCGAAACCGAATGACCGCTCTTGGCGCGAACTCGCAGGATATGATCGCCATAGCTTTTCGGATTAAAGGTGAACGTGCCGCTTCCGTTCCCGGCATTCACATCTGCTGCATAAACTTCATCCTCATGGCTTACAGAGGTCCACTGGAAAGCACCTTGCTTGTCTTTTTTCAGAACGCTTTCCCAATTCACTTTATTGACCGTCACCTTTAAAGAATCACCGGTGATCGGCTTTCCTTCAGGAGACAACACCACAAACTCAAAGTCCATATTCTTGCCGGTCGCTGAATTCCCCTCGATCTTCTTCCAAACCCCGACATAGGCGGGATAGGGATCAAAGGCGCGTTCCTCATGAGCCGTGACAGCCCGTCCCCCCGTTTCTCTTACCGTAGCGCCTATGGCCAGGACCGCCGACGAAGGCACCAAGACTGGCTGCTCCGGAAGCTTGAACTCGAAGCTCGCTTTTCCGTCAGGCCCTGTGCGTTTACCTTCAATGGGTATTTTCTTTTCAGAAAATTCAACCGTTTCATCTTTGAAAGAGTATCCCTTAAACTCAGCCGGAGAGAAATCCTTCGGACGCAGAACTGCCGCAAGCTCAACATTCTTATCCGCAGCCGCGGAGCCAAAAGACTGAAGCGCCAAGACTTCCGCAGTAACCATTCCAGCTGTCGTAAACCGCTTCTCCGGAACATTTAGCTTCACAGACAAGCGGGCCGGCATGAATTCTTCGATCTGGAATTCGAATGTCCCGGCCGGTTTCTCTGTTCCGGGAATCAGAATCCCTGCTTCATAGTCCCCGGTGAGAGACTCTGTGGGGAATTCGACATCCCATTCCGCAATGCCCGCCTTCCCAGTCATACCATTCAGCTTCTTGAAAATCTTTCCGTCCGGCCGCTTGATCTCACAAAGAACTGGGAACGTGCCCGGAAGCGACACGCCTCTCCCTCGGACGATCGCCCGGATGTGAACTGTCTCTCCCGGCCTGTACAGATTCCGGTCGCCATAAACGAACGCTTCATAGCCGGAACTCAGGTAAGGCCTGCCATCCACGGCAAGATCCGTTTCTGAGAGCACTGTCTCCTCAAGCTTAATGAAGGAAAGATCTCCCGCGCCTGCCGCAGTCACCACAAAGGGCTTCTTATCGCCCGACCAATCTACGTCTTTGAAATGAAGGAAACCGTTCCCGTCGGTATTGGCTTCGAGAATCTGCTGATTGGTCTTACTGTAAACCTTGACCGTGGCACCCACGACAGGATCTGTAGTCGAAAGACGATTCACCCAGACAAAGAGATCGTTATTCGACTTCTTGGCCACAATCCCTATATCCGTCGCGAGGATCACCCGCGATTCGCTTTCCCAGACTCCCTCAGTCGCCGCTTTGACGGTCAGGAAGAAAAGACCTTTGGCGTCCCCGCTCAGAACATCCTTGATCTGGATTGGAACCTCTCCCTTTTCATTGTGCTGGAGCTTCACGTCGATTTTCTTCGTCACCAAATCGGGACCGAGATCATCAGGGATGCCGTATCCCATATGATTCAGAAGATAGACAAGGTTATTGTCGTAGACCTTGGCGGCGGAGACCTCCAGCTTATCGATATTCACGACTTCGACAGGCACAGTCTGGCTGCCGTCAAGAAGCAGGTACTGCCCGTTCGTTTTAAAGGAAAGGCTCGGCTCGTAATCCGGAAAAGATACGGTCTCCGTCTTATTTTCTGCGAGTTTACTTCCATCCTCCGAAGGCAGACCTTTAAGCGCCTCGACCGTGCAGGTTTCTCCCGGTTTGAAATCACCGTAAACTTTGAGGTCCCAGTAGCTCTGTTCAATCCGGATGGCCTTATCAGGATTAACGGACACATACCCCTTGGCAGCTTCCGGGGAGAGCGGTTTTGAAAAACTGATTTCTAAATAGGATCCGCCATCGACAGCCTTAGGCGTTACGGAAGTCACCTTGAATTCGATCTTGGAGGAATCTGGAGCGCGCCGTTCTCCAGAATATAAAGGCTGAGCAATTCGGCTCGACTTAATCTTGGGATTCCGGTGCTCCAGCATAGAGATAATTTTGAGAAGGCCAAGTGAGTTGAGGGTGAGAAAAAGCAGGGTGATCCAGATCCATTTATTCTTCGGCAGGGCGAGCATTTTAGCGGTCCTCTGATTGTTTTTGGGCAGACTTCGAGACGGGAGCGAAATTTTGGTGGGCTGACATGTTGCGATTCCTCTAAGTTAAGCGTTACTTTTCTGGCTTTCCGGTGGGTCTCTGCTTCCGTCTGTAAAATGCGGCGGTGACACTGCGGCTCACTGGGCCAGTATTAACGGTTCTTTGCGAAAAAACTGAATACTATAAAATATAGCGTCTTCGATCACTGCGCAGTTTGCAGTCCCTGTGGGATTGCGAACCTGACTAACGATTGTTAAGAATCCCGAAAAGAACCAGCACGCCAAAGATCCCCAGGACAGGATGAATGCTCCAAAGAACGACCGAAACCCCAAGCCCCACGATCACGATAAGGCAGCCCATACACGAGTCCCTCCTTATTCGTCGTAATCGCCAACGTACTTGCCGCTAGGCGTAAGGACGGCGTGGGTTCCGCCAACATAGGTCCCGTCAGGAGCTAAGGTAGCGTGATCGCCTCCCACATAAGATCCGTCGGGTGCAATCGTTGAACGGTCTCCACCAACATAGCTACCATTAGGCGCCAAGGTAGCTCTGTCACCACCCACATACGTTCCATCGGGTGCGAGTGTGGCCTTTCCGTCACTAACATAGGTGCCGTCCGGGGCCAAGGTGTAGTCGCTATCCGCAAAAACAACCACGGGAGCTGTTAAAACCAACAACAGGATCAATATCGTTTTCATAGTAGTGTTCCTCCTCTTTGAAAAGAGTCTACACGACCATAGCGACAGCATTATGTCGCTTGTATTTCGTAGGTGTCTTTTTTGGAGATACTAGGGCTAGGAGCGGGAAAAGAGGCTTATCCCCAGCGGGGACGTGATCCTTTGAGGTAGGCGTTCAGGAGCTGGCGGACCTTGAGGTCGAGCCCCTTGGGCTTGATGACCCGGATATCAGGGATCCATTGAATAATGGTGCGCAGGACCTCGTTGAAGTTCGCCTGTGTCTTGAGGATGAGCGTGCCGTCTTTTTTTTCCTTTATGATCCTTTGCTCCGGGAAGTAGATCTTCTTCTTGAAATAGTGGGCAGCGTCCTTGTCGATCTCAAGCAGGATCTTCTCCCCCGGCTCCTCGCTGAACCAGATATTGACGCTCCGTTCGAGGGCTGCTTTCAAATTCCGCGGTGGATCGAAATTCTCGTCCAGAAGTTCAAGCCCTTTGATCTTTTCTACCCGGAACTTCCGGAATTGACGCTTCCCGTCCGGCATAGCGAGCAAGTACCAGAACCCTTCAAAGTTGACCAGCTTCAACGGACACAACCGGTGCTCTTTAATGCCGTTCGCGGATTCATATTTGATCAGGATCTTCTGCGACTCATTGACCGACTCTTCCAGTTCCTTAACGAATGGGAAGTTCTTCATGTGAGCCGGGATCTCGGGCAATTTGACAAAGAAGGGCGATGAATCTTCCCGAGCGAGAACCTTACTCACAAGGCTCCGGAAAGACTCCGAGAAGTTCTTCCCGAGCGAGTCTGCGATCTCATGGAAAAAGGTCAGAAGCGAAGCTTCCTCATCCGTAAGCATAAGCTTCCGGAGCGAAAACCCCGGCATAAAGCTGTAGATCCCCTTCTCCTGCGTATCAAGCGGGAACCCCGTCAGGTTCAAAAGATCCAGGTCCCGCTGAACGCTCCGGATCGAGACATTGAACTCCTCCGCAAGCTCGCACGAGCGCACCTTCCCGCCCCCGTTGAGCTTGTTTAGGATCGATACCAGCCGGAATATCTTCTTGTCGTAATTTTTATTTTTCATTTCAAGACCTTGTCTATTAGATCCCAGCGATTTTTATAAACTGATAAATCCCATCCGTTCAGATCCTTACGCGGAGGCAACGTAATGCAACGCATTTTGTTTTCCACATCATGCGGCTGCCCTTTTTTCCCAGGAGCATTCACCCAAATCGAAAAGCACTCTTTAACATTGCGAGCCATTTCATCTCCTGGAATGATGTAATAAATGAATTCCTCCTTAGAGTCAGGTTGTGGAATACCCCCCAATATCCAAAAAAAGCTACTTCCAAAACCATGCTCGGCCTTTCGCCCAACCGAACAACTCCGGTTTCCAGGCACAAACGTTTTCACCTGGATATGCGCAAATTTAGTTCCAGCTTTATTGCTGCACAGGATGTCCGTGTTGGGACAATTCCCCATAGTAACAACAGCCATGAACCCACGACGGCAGAGCTCGCCTGCAACAAAAAACTGGCTCGCGTTACCTCTATGGCTTTTATCATTAAAATCTAAGAGAGTTTCATTTCTCATCTAAATAACTCCTCATTTTACACGTTGCAGACAATCCCCGCGGATGGTGCGGTTGCCCTGCTTTGGTTAATCCCAAACAATTCAGATTCTTTAAAAGACTCCGGACATGCATATCTCGATGCATATAAGAACCATGATTTCCCCAAACAGCAACGGTTTTTTCGACTTGGGCTGATAATTTCAATAGCCATTTATCATTTTCCGGACCAATTGGATCGCCCACCCGCTTCAGCACACGGGGATCAGTAGCGCGATAGGCAAATAAATTACCTATCAATATCCCTCCATACCCCCAGCTCTTAGCAAAGTTCACACAGCGTGTGACGGTATGGTCATCATTTTTTTCATCCGCCGTAGACGGATTAAGGCCTATAAATAAGACGAGTCTTTTTTGAGGATCCCAAACGCGAGATAAGCAATATCGAAAATGGCCATATATCACTGCATCATTTTTAATAGGTTCTGATAATGTCATCGCAGGAGGATACCTCAACTTTATATAGATCATGTCACTTTGGCGGGGAAAGACGACATTCGGCTTGCCAATTTCAACTTACCCCTTATTGGGATCATCACTATCTTTCAAAGCCCAAATGAGCGCGACTATCCAACCGATCGCAGACCAGCCAAATAAGAGATTCACCCAAAATATTGCGTTCGCATTTTTCTTATTCTTCCCAACCCTGGATGGAAGGAAATAAAGGAATAAACCGATCAATGCAAAGATTAAAACAATCAATATAGTTAAAAACGCGTCGCCATTTGACATGAAGCGCCCTCCAAGTCCCTGCGCCCTCTTTCCTCTACATATTTAAACTGAAATGATTTACTTTAACGCCATCCAAGTAAATTGCGTTACAAATTCTTTATACTTTGGCCGTCAAACCGCGGATGCCGTCTAAAAGAACCCGGGTGGCAACGCAATCGTCTTCGTTGTAATCTAGAATTCGCTGCTTGTGCGTTAAATCGCCAGTCCTGATCCATTGATCAAACCATTCGATCGAGGCAGCTCCGGAAGGATGTTTATCTCGCCATTTAAACCCTAAGAAAACCGCCAAATCTTTTATGGAATGACTATAAGTCGGCCATTCGGTATATTTCGTTACCACATCATAATAAAGGTCAATTCCCTTTGCGGGATCAAAAAGCGCTTCGATTTGCTCAGCGGAACAAACGTCGGCATATTTTTTCTGAAGCTTCCGCCAAGTGGTTCTTTCATATTTTGAGTAATAATAAAAAAGACTATTTTCTCGACCCGATAAATACTGAAAAGCTTTGTCGAATGCTTCTTTCTCCCCTTCCTTGTTCGCGGAATCAGAAAAAAAGCTAATATATTTCTCCGTAGAGTTATCTCCGCCTACACGTTCAACGAACCCATGCAAATAGCAAAGATCCCTAAGCGGGTCAGTTTCAATGTCAAAAAAGATTTCGATTTCAGGCTTCGGCAAATCAACGGGCCCCGTTAAATACGGCTGTTTATCCTCACTAGATAAAAGCTTAGCTCTTCTTTGCAGCTTAGCGATAACGCCTTCACCGATCCCTTTAATCTTCGGAAACTCCGGATAGCAAGCTAGATCTTCCACCGTTTTCACATAAGGAATAAGCAAGTCTCTCTTGCTCCGCCCAAGATCAGGCACAAGCGTGATATCATTCGACTCCAGCAATTGTTTTTTACATGCCGTCATCCAATAGCATAATTTGCAGATACTACTGTAGGCAGGAGATTCGGAGACTTTTTTTTGAGCCACCACACGAGCAGACTCTAAAATGGATTGGTAATATTCCCAGTAAGTCTGCGAAGTTTTGGGGCCTTGCGGAATTGAAAAATCATAATAGACTTCCTCTCCATGCACATCCCACACAAACGCATGTCTTTCAGCAAGAAGTCCTTTCTGTTCGAGAATATCGGTGTAAAGAGCTAACTGAACCGCATAATGTTTTTTAGGCTTTTTCTCATCCTCTCCTGAACTCTCTTCTCCTGCTCCTGACTTAATATCTCCTGCAATATATTTTCCGTCTTCAAGTCGCAATAGATCGGGATCCCCAAGGAGATCACCCGAACGGATACGACCACCTAAGACAAGAGGCGACTTCTCTTTCATAGCTTTTTGGGTAAGCTCTTCTCTTTCGGCACTAGGTCGGCCCCTGAAACTAATGTGTTCTATCTGAAGATTGGAAACAACTTCATCCTCATAAAGATGTCCGCGATCCCAAAGCATTTGAACAAACGGGTTGATCGGATCACGTTTTGCTCTGTCTTCAAAGAGATCGAGCGCTACACGGGTCGGACATTTCGTGTAGTCATAAAGCATCGACGCTGTAATTGTCATATCTGCCCTCACGGATCTTCTTTCATCTCGTGGTTATTTTTGATGCTCTTCAAGCAAAAGACGACATTAGGATCACTCATCCCCCTCTGAATACCCGACACCTGTCTAATTTAATCCGACCAAGCTCTTGAATTCCTGGTAGCGCGTTTCGAGACGCTCGGGATCTGGGTAGTGCTTATGCGCGTGGGGTAATATGATTTTTTGCTTATTTAACTCCTGCAAACCATGCCGAAGCATCGGCCCATCTTTTTCCTTCAAAATATCCTCGCGCACTTCAATGACGTAGTCGGGACGGATTCCAAGCACATTGCAATCGAATGCAGCGTGATGCAGCTTGCACATGGCAATCCCATTGGGAATGATCGGCTCCCCTTTTGGTTCCGAGTCCGAGATAATATGAGTCGCATCGAGAAGCCTTGAATGCCTCAACTTACACATGGCGCACTGATCACTGTAAGCGTGCAATACTTGCGCTCTGAACCTCGCTTGATGTAACCGATAACGCGTTTGCACGGTTAAATATTTTCTTTTTGCGTCTTCGCCAGAAACCTCCTGGACAGGATACATCGCGGACGGCTTGAGCTGCCCCACAACCACATCATCAACGGCAACTTTAAAAGTCGATGTGGCTAAATCATCGCCGACGATATAAACAGGCCACACGGGACGATACTGCCCCCGGGCAACGCCGACTAAATAAACCAGTGGCGTGTTGCGCGCCATAGCTTTTCTCAACCCCTGATTATCTCTATGGTCTGGCCCCGTTTTCCTGTACTTGTATAAAATGTACCCACCATCCGAGGGGCTATCATCATAAGGGGAATTGTGCGAAGTGGTGATGGTAAGTGGAAGTTCCGGAAGGATCTCTGGCTTAAAGATCCCTTGAGGCCCCATCAAACGAATTTTCGTGGCTTCAAAAGGCACGCCTTGGTTAAGCAGCTGCCACGGCAGAACATCCCCGTAGATTTGGGTCTGCTCTTTAAGCCAGGCGAATACCCTCAATCGAACTCTTGTGTCTATGTCCTTGATTTGTTCAGCCATCAACCCGCCTCATTCGCGCCCAATATTGCCCCGCAAAACCCTTGCGGGACAACATTTGTTCTTTATTCACTTCACGAGACCAAAACAATCAAATGCTCGGCGCATTTCTTTCGCTGAGATCAATAATGAATCCCACTCTCCCGGCGTTCCATTGCACGCAAGCCAATCTTGTATTTCATCGAGCTTTGTTTCCTGAGGTGTAAAATTCTCGAATCCAGTCACGCATCCCTTAGTTACCCAAATCTCACGCTGCTTGTTATTTCTCTCAATGAACAAGAGCTGGCAAGACACCTCCTCGCTTCGTTTGGAATGGCAACTTCCGCGAGTGCCTTTGACATCAAAAACCATTCTTTTTACGATATCCTCATCATTGTTTTTGTCCGCCATAACTTAATCCTTATTTGCACGTCTTTAGATCAGCGGGTTCAAATTGCGGCGATAACATATCCGGCGAGATATCTTTCCGCATCATTTCGATACAGCCATTGCATTCACTCAATGTCCGTTTAAGGTTCGACTGGGATTGCGAACCCCCATAAAATTTCAAGCCATCAATTTTTGATTCGATAATACCGCAGTTGAGTTTTATATCTGCATTTTTAACATCAGACCCGAGAGCAATCGTTAAGCCACGGGATAATTGCTGATACCAGGACATGATATGGTCAGCACTAAGCCTTCTTTTTCTTGATAGATTTCTCGCCTCTTTCGATTTTGCATCTAAAAATATTTGGAATGAGAATAGCTTTGTTTTAGGCGGGAAAATCCATTTGCGAATAGCCTCAAAAATATTAAAAAATAAGCCTAAATCGGTCATCTTTCACGCTTTCACTTTGTTTTTCCCATTCCACTGTTCGTAGGTTTTCCTCAAGAACTCGAACCCCCTGCTGCCATAAATGTTACAAATCTTATCAGCTGCCGCCTTATCACCTGACCGGTATATCTTTTCGACAATAGCAACTATATGCTCCTCATGATATATAGGCGTACTCACATTCAACATTTCCAGGAAGATACTGCCAAAGTAACCACAACTTTCTTCGTCTGAGAATTTATTGAGATATTCGATGAAGAACGTCGAATCAAAATCTGGCCCTGCATAAGGCGCGATAAGTACAAGCCATTTCGCATATTCAGCATTAATCTTATCTAATAATATTGTCAGCCTGGCCAAGTCGGACAGAAAGCTCGAATACTCCACTTTGAGTTTATTCTGAACAATCTCCTTTTGATCATATGTCCAAGCCCAAAACTTTAAAATTCGATCCTTAATATCCGCGGCTTCTTGCTCAATCTCTTTTTTTTCAGCGTCTTCCACTATTCGACGGCTTTCGGACCAAAAAAAGCTTACGATTTCTTTATATTGCTTAGCGTCCCATTTATCTAAAATCCTCTTAAAAAGACTGTCGGTGCTATCTAAAGGCTCCGTGCCCCGCAAATAACCTATGGTGATATGCTGCACCAGTCTGTTTTCAGCTCGATCTCCTTTAAAACTACTGTCTATCCCTTTGATATAGTGCTTACGCATTAATTTATATAAATCCTGATAAAGCCTATGACCAAATAGGTACCCTTCCATAAATGCTTTCCATTTAATCTCGCCCTCATTTAACGCTTCAAAGCCTACGATCTTCTCTTCCACCCAAGAACGGTTCAAATATAACAGGTTAGGCATGTACTGCCCCAAAAGGGTATACGCTTCGATAACATTATCCTTCAATAGATTTTCGTACTGCGTCGGATCCCACCGTGTGGCGGACCTGGCTTCTTTTTTGTCTTGGATTCTGGCCTTGCGCAATCCCGAAAGTATCAAAGCAATAATTGTGCGACCATAAGTTGTATTCAATGCTTCCGTAACAAAGTTACTGTGCGTCTTTTCTTCCTTTTGGGGCTGTTTTTTGAGAATTGAAAAAATCGCAACCAAAATTTCATCCGCTTTTACAAAATACTCCTCTGCAAAGGACCAGGAATCATCACGAGAACCTTCTTGAATTAGATCAGCAAGCACACTAAGAATCCATATATGGTACGGATGCCAATCCTCGCCTTGAGCTTTTTTACCGGATTCCAAAAAATCCGGCTTATTTAAATACAGAAGAGAAAATTCGAACACCTTTCCCCAATCAAATGTCTTCTTTTCCTTCCAGGCGTCCGCTATGCCATTAAGAATACTGTAAACGTACCTGTAGTTAACTGTTTGAAATGCGGCAAGATCGTTGACATATTTGTTGGGATTTTCCTTTACTGCTGACTTAAGCGCTTCAGCCAGCCCTTCCTCCGTGGGCCCCTCCCATACTCCCTTAGATTTAAATTCGGCCAGTTTTTCCACCAAGTCAGGAATACGCAATCCTAAAATCGCATCTTTATCCAAAGGTGATCTTCCTTCGCCCCAATGAGTTTCAATGAAAGCACTCTCGGAAGGAGGCTTAACCTCTTCAACGCCCGTAATCTTTTTCTGTACTTCAAGAAGATCCTGAAAATTAGAATCAGCGCTTAGGGCCAAATACCATTTTTGCTTCCAATGAGCTATGAACTTCATTCTTTTATCTTCATCATCTTCCTTGTATCTTAAATCTTTAGGGCCGGCGCTAATCAGTGCTTTCAGCCTTGGCTTTTCCACAACTTTATCGAGTTTCTGCTCGTTCGCTTGCAGCAATTTAAATAATTCAACCTCATAATTCGAATCCTCAAAAGCATCTGGATTTTTATCCAAAAAGACCCAGAATAATTTCTTATATTCTTCGCTCCAACAATTGCCAATAGCGAATAAAGCCAACCGTCTAAACAACGGAAATTGATAATCGGGGCTGAGAAACTCTTCGAGAATTGCATTCCCCTTACTCGAATCAAGCTTGCACTTAGCTAAAAGAACATCTCTTATAAGCACCGCTAGAATTTCCTTAGCATCGCTCATTCCTCTTTCCGGTTCTGAAGCAATCGATTTCATCCAGATCGATGAATAATCCGCATAAAGACCATTGTATAAATTCGAAAGTTTTTTATTGAGGTCAGGGCATTGATGCAAAATCGCAGTCTTCGCATGAGAAAGAATTTGTGTGCGGGCTGAACTCACGAAGGACTCCACATCCTTAATATTGGCAAGAGGAAACTGGTGCAATCCATCGCCCCTAATCTTTAGCATGCCGAAATACCTATCCTCCGGGCTCAGCGCATCTATTTCATCCTGATGCAGCATTTCCACATTGAACTGGAAACTAAAACCATTGGCACGCTTAGCCTCCATGCGGTAGGTGCGAGCTTCTAGCTCAATTAATACCTGGTGATCTTCACGCTCTTTGCAGAGGATAGCGCTTAATTTATTCGCTAAAGACAAGATCATGCCAACGGAACATAATTCCCCGATTCTCTGAGCGTTCTTTTTAAAAGCCTCAAGAAGCCAATAAGCATCTACGGTTGTTTTCGGATCTTTCCTTTTTTCAAATAATCCGATTTTTTCAACATGATCTTCTTTGAAGAAATCATCTTTAACATCTGTAATGACGTCGATAATTTGCTCGGCGATTTTCACATCATCAGTCTTGTCCGTTAAAAATTTGGGCAGCAACTTGGTTGATATATCGCTGGCAGGAACAATATTATCGAATTTGGATTCCAGCCATACCTTCAGCCAATCTTTCCCCACGATTATTTGACGTTCATGGAGATAACTAACCACAACGTCATTCGGAAGATTAGTCAGAATCCTGACAAAGCATCCCCAGGTTCGGTAATTATCCAACACCTTGTTATTCTTAACATGGTATTCAGTAACAGCGTTAATGATCCCCATCAATTCCTTCCCATATCGTTCGCCCCCCTTGTCTTTAGCGTGGGCCGATATTTTTTCTAGGTAGGACAAAACATTCCACGCGGGAATCGTAAAATACCCTTTTCCTTCTTTCGACTCTACGGGGGGCGGCATTTTGCACGGCAAGAAATATCCTAATGCCTTCAGGAAGGTAAAATAATCCGCGGATTGAACTTTTTCAAAAAAATAGTTCTCACTGCTCTTATCAAATCGAATCAGCGCAAAAAGGCGTGCCTTATTCAGGAGACTCGCCTTCTTCGCATTCAAAATCACATCGATTTTTTCTGCCGCTGAATAAAAGTTATTATGCGTTAGCAAGGCTAGCCCCTTCGGATGATTTCTCCATCTCAGCTTGCGTGAAATTGTCTTCTACCCATTTAGAGAAAATCGAGCAAAAGTCATCTTCTTTCCCGTATTGAATGACATTAACATTAAATAAATATTTAATCGGCGAGCTCGCATCATCAAGAATCTCTTTACCGTCCGCAGGAATTAAAGCGAAATGCTGATTCTTCGAATCTTTATTTTTGCATTCCATGATAATGTTTGAAATCGCATCTTCTTGCCAGAACTTAGAACCTAAGAAAATAACCGAATTATTGGTAAATATTTCAATGAGCAATTCTTTGAATTTTGGGTTGTTATAGCGATTAATATATTTCCCCCTGGTCCAAAGCGCGGACTTGATATCTAATTTGTAACCATGTATATGGAAAATGACGTCGTCCTTGAAATTCAAGAATGTTAAATCATTTTCACTCCAAAAGACCTGACTGGGTTTAAATTGACCTGCCCGCTCAAAACAATCATCAATATTTGTCGTTACAATTTTTGGAAATGGTTTAATTTGTTTTATTTTTTTAATAAAAGGCGCGTATTTATTTTGAAACTTCTCATCATCTTCGATGATTGCTTCGGATAAAGTATCCCAAAACTCCTTCTCACTATTATTTTTCTCGAACAAACCTCCAAAATACTCTATCAATTGATCGTTCTTAAGCGATGCTGACGTGAACGATTCTGCGCTCAAATATTGATTTTTCACGGCCTTCTTGCTAAGTTCTTTTATAATTTCATCCCAGTTATAACAGCCAGCTATCGAAGAAATTCCGGCCCCAATAAAGAGCACCGCTTTCTTATCTAAGATTTTTTTCAAAACAGCATTTAGCCTATTCATTAGTAAATAACTTAGCCTTAGCAATAACCGTTAATAATATTCGCGAATATACGCATACGCCCGATCGAAAAGGTCTTGATCGTTGTGGAGGTTATATTTGAGGAGGGTTTTGCGGAGGGCTTTCTTGACTTCACGCTCCCCTGCGGCAGTCGTCTGCCATCCCGGAAAGCGCACGACCTTTACGATTTCATCAATATCATTAACCATCCGCTCCACAATCGCAGGTGTCTGATCGGTCCGCACCTGCAGAAACAGCTCGGTGAGCGCGGACTTTGCGCCACGTTTCTCTTCTTCCGTTTCAACCTCTTTTTCAGCACGAACAGTATCTTTCGCCAACTCAATTAAATACTTCAAGAAATCCACGCTGTTTATTAGCCCCTGCTCCGCCTTATCGCGAAGCTCCTCTAGTCTCCTGCCAAGTTCTACAAACTTAGGGTTGCCCTTATGCTTACGAAGACGATTTGTGATTTCAATCTCAATCAACTTGATCTTCTTCGGGTCCTTGATCTTCATCAGGTCTTCGACAACGTCAGCATCTAGAATAATTTTCTCCAAATCATCATTAACTTTCTCGACATGAATATGCTCATGAATCAGCTTCATTGTTGCCGCCCCGAGGGCATGCCACAATAACCGTCCCGTATCCCCCGACGTCGGTTTGACGGATTCATACACGCGCGTCAACCAACGATAGTCCTTCTCATAGGCATTCAGAATCGGATCTGGCGATACCGCTTCCCACAACTGAGACAAATAACTGTAATTATTCGCAAACGCATCCCTCTTGGCGTTCGTATTCAAACATTCTTGAGCCAGCAGAAGTCCTTCGTACCCCTCAACACCTCGATCCACATTCGGGAAATGATCCAGACACAGCTTCATTGCCGCCTTTAGCTTCTCCTTCAATGCCCCAATGTTCGTAATCACTTGGCGCACAGATGCCTCATCAAACTTCAAAGCACGGGCAACGTCGTCAAAAACGCCGAAATAATCCACGATCAGTCCGTGCGACTTATCTTTATACACACGGTTCGTGCGGCAAATCGCCTGTAAAAGGTTATGATCCTTCATAGCCTTATCCAAATACATCACTTGCAGGATGGGCGCATCAAATCCGGTCAGCAACTTCGAGGTCACAATTACAAACTTAAGCGGGTCTTTGGGATCACGAAATCGATCGAGGGTCTTCTCCTGCTGATCGCGGTCCATTCTATATTTCCTTTTAAAGGCTTCTTCATCTGAATGATTCGTAGAAATCACCACCACGCTTTCATCCGGAGAGATAATCTTGTCAAGCTCCTGCTTATACTGGTCGCAAGCAAACCTGTCCGGACAAACGATCTGGGCTTTAAAGCCTTGCGGCTCTATTTTCTCCTGATAATGCTTCACAATATCTTCCACGATCTTCCGGACCCGGTCAGGAGACTTCAAGAAGGCAGACATCTGCGCTGCCTTCTGAACTAGCAGAGTTCGCTGAGCTTCAGATAGCGTTTCCGTCATCTGATCAAACTCAGCATCAATCAGCTCCCGATCCACATGAACATCCAAGAGCCGCGGCTCAAAATGAAGCGGTAACGTTGCTTTATCCCGCAAAGAATCTTCGAAAGAATAGCGAGACAGGTAACCAGACAAATCCCCTTCTGCACTAAAAGTTCGAAATGTATTCCGCTCCCGTTGATTAATCGGCGTTCCCGTAAGCCCGAAGAAAAACGCGTTCGGCAAGGCATTCCGCATCGTCCTAGCTAAATCGCCCTCCTGGGTCCGGTGTGCTTCATCGACAAAGACAATAATGTTGCCCCGGTCATTCAATACACCATCCGCCTCTGCAAACTTATGCATTGTGGTAATGATAATCTTCCGAGTGTCTTGCGTGAGCAACCGCTCTAGCTCTTCACGGCTTTCTGTTGCCACAATGTTGGGAACATCAGAAGCATTGAATGTGGCCGTGATCTGCGTGTCCAAGTCAATACGATCCACAATAATCAAGACCGTGGGACTTCTCAGTTCTTGCGATTGGCGTAGCTTTTGTGCAGCAAACACCATAAGCAGCGACTTGCCAGATCCTTGGAAGTGCCAAATGAGGCCCTTCTTCACAGACCCTTCCTTAACCCTCTGAACTATCAAATTCGCGCCTTCAAACTGCTGGTACCTCGCGATGATCTTGATACGGCGTTTTTTCTGGTCTGTGGCAAAGATGGTAAAGTTCTCAAGAAGGTCTACTATCGTCCCCGGGTTGAACATGGAATCTATGGCAGTTTCCAGCTCTTTAAGCCCAAAAAGCTCGCCCAATGCATTACTATCCTTCGATTCATCACGCCATGGCCCCCAGATTTCAAGCGGCATCCGAACCGAGCCATATCGGAATGTCTTACCTTCAGTTGCGAACGAGAAAATATTCGGCACAAAAAGCTCCGGGATACTATTCTCGTAGTCATCATGAATCTGCAAGGCACCATCCAACCAAGAAATTGAAGGACGAACAGGTGTCTTGAATTCCCCCACCACAACCGGGATGCCATTAATCAACAGCACCATGTCCGGAATCTTTATTACGCTGGTCACAATCTTGAACTGATTGGTCGCAATAAAGGTATTATTGGAAAGAGTTTCAAAATCGATGAGCCGAACGGGCACATGCTGATTATTCTCGCCAAACGGCATCGTCTTCTCACCTTGTAGCCACTTAGAGAATTCCTCGTTGGCGCGAACAAGCCCAATATCACTAACCGAGAGCAAGATGGCCCTTAAACGATGTATCACTTCATCCGCACGCTCAGGCACTGCCCGGATCTCAGGATTAATCTTGAAAAGCGCATCCTTAAGCATTTGTTCAATCAGAATTGCACGCTCATCACGCCCGAGCTCCTCCGGGCTCGTATATTTCCAGCAAGGAGCCTTCCCATACGGCGACGATACCTCCCTGCTCAATTCACCAGCCTTATAATCGGTAAGCTTGGTTATAAAATACTGCTCGACTGTATTTTGTTCGTTAAATGTCATGGCTTTCCCTTCCTAGCATCCTCTGCGTGTTCGATTAACTTCTTGACTGTAACTACAGTTAAATGCCCATTTTGATTGCCAGAGGTTCTTTCAAATATCGTGATCATATTCTTTTGAAAATGGGAATAGAAAATAACCCGTAAACGGCCATTCCTGTTCTGCTGATAGTTTTCAAGAATCAACGTCTCGAATATTTTCATATACCCTGCCATTTCACTTCGAGATGTTTCATTAAAAACCACCTGATCCGCGTCTTTAGTTGCTGCCGAGTTTCGCTCTTTTAAAATTCTTTTTAGGTCTGATATAAAATCGTCAATAACACAGATCAATGTCTTGTTTAGCGACGACTCCTCGCTTCGATTTTTGAAGAAATCATAAACGTACGGCCCAAAAAGAGCGATTATTATTGCAACCAAAGTTAGCCAGTCTTGCGCAGAGCTCATTGGATATGCCTTTCTTTTAAATCATCCAAACATTTGATTAATGATTTGTTTTTTTATCATGGCCACACATGAAATATTATTCTTAAGCTCAGCGATCTTTTCGGAAAACCATTTCATTTGATCGCCGACATGCTTTCGTTTACTGATGTCCGGAAAGCGCACTTTGTAATAATCGAAGAAGTCCGCCGGAACTCTCTTTTGCCCAGCAGATCCTGTCATATGCTGTTCCGCTTTTTTCCTCAGTCCTGCTGACATCGTTAAGAAAAATAAATAATACAGATCATCTTGGTTCTTTGGCCTTAATACATGAAACTCCGTACTCCCAAATCCTACGCCATTCGTTAAGCCAACTGCTATGGCGCCCTTTCCGTTTTCCATACATGGAGTAATTTTCGCAAACAGAATGTCTTCATCCTCGAAGGGCGTCAAACCATTGGCAACCTCACCAAAAAGCCTGTCTGTTTTCTTTAAAATGCATCCTTCCTCGGACACATCTGCCATTGCGATAAAAGAAATGCGCGTATCGTTACTCATCTTTTTTGTATCGATCCGAGGGTTTATTTCTGCAATTGTCGATATGCTTACTGCTGGATTCTTTGTCTCTTGATGCATTTCTTCAAAATATACGTCCTTACAAACAATCAGCTTGTTCAGCAATTGAATGTAATGCTCTTCCGCTTCATCGATAGTCCACAGCAAATCCGCAATGCGTCCCTGATCGTCATTCGAAGGAAGTCTGAATGACTGCTCCGCAAGAATTTTCCATTTAATCGTCGGCGATAAAGATCCTTCGGACACATCAACAGCACGGTGCATAAAGGCATCAGAATGCATAAAATGCGGCAACAGCTTCGGCAAGATTACATCGGGTTTTGCACGAACAACCATTGCGTGCGCAGAACAAATACCGTGGAAGTCAACAACGGCGGCCTTCCTTTGATAAGCGCGACGTTTACCAAAAATAATATCCCCCGGATAAACTCTGAGTTTTGTTCCTTTCACTTCCGAAGGATGCCCCCTTCGCCTGATATGCATACATTCTGAATCGAGATGTTCTAAACCCACATAGATATCCAAATCCGTGTCTTTAGGTTCAGCGCGCTCAGAAATATTTAAAACCATTTCGCCGAACTTATATGTTTTCCATCTGGCCTTATTAATCTTAATCATAAATCTTTCTCGAGCATCGCAATCAAGCTATGCATGTCTTTTCTTAAAGAGGCACTTCTTTCTTCCCATGCAGGCAATAAATCTTTCAGGGGGACATCACACTGACCATTCCCCTGCTGTACATTGGATACATAGAGAGGAATGTTTAGATTTCCTTTGTTCACCAAGATTGACTCAACAGATACAACCCTTGCAAAGCCTTCAATGTCTTCATAATCCGCAAACGCCTTATGAATCTTTGCGATATGTCCATCCGTCAAAGAGCTAAAGGCACTCTCACGCTTCACATCGTTCACAGCATTGATAAATAGTATTTTTCCGCGGCGTTCTTTTTTCTTTCCTTTATTGCAAACCAGGATGCAAGCCTCCATTGGCGAGTTATAAAAAAGATTTGGCCCTAATCCGATCACTGCTTCCACAGCATCGCTTTCAATCATCTTCCTGCGCATATCCGCTTCGGAATCACGGAATAAAACTCCATGGGGCCAAAGAATGGCGCAACGTCCATTTTTCTCATCAAGGCTCTTGATGATGTGCTGTTGAAAAGCATAGTCCGCAGTTCCTTGTGGAGGTGTACCATAAATATTTCTGCCATATGGATCTTTTTCGAATTCTTCCCGGTTCCACTGCTTGATGGAGTACGGTGGATTGGCGAGGATAATGTTGAATCTTTGGAGTTCGTCATTTTGCAAAAATGCAGGCTGCTTAAGAGTATCGCCACGAGCAATCTTAAAATCCTCGATCCCATGTAAAAACATGTTCATTCGCGCGATAGCCGAAGTCATCAAATTAAGCTCTTGTCCATAAAGCTTAAGAGACCGATATTCTTTGCCATCGGCTTTGAGCTTATTGACACAGGATAGAAGCATGCCTCCTGAACCACAGGTGGGATCATAGATGGATTCGCCGGGCTTCGGGGCCATAATCAAAGTCATTAACTGGACAACCGTTCTATTGGTATAAAACTCTGCCGCTGTGTGTCCGCTATCATCTGCAAATCTTTTGATCAGAAACTCATAGCCCTGCCCCAACTCATCATTCGGAACATTTGCGATGGAAAGCGTCTGGGATGAGAAATGCTCCATCAAGTTGATCAGCGTCTCATCACTCAAACGATCCTTATTCGTCCATTGCGCATCTCCGAAAATACCAAACAGCATATCCGGATTGGATTTTTCTATCTGTCGCATCGCCTTCTGAATGGCCATGCCGACATTTTGAGTGCTCTCACGCATATCTTTCCAATAGGCGCCCTTTGGAATCTGGAATCGATGATTTTCTTTAAATTCCGCGAATTTCAGATCTCCACTAGACTGTTCCAGCGCCTGCTGGTATTCCTCGTCATAGACATCACAGATGCGCTTGAAGAAAAGCAGCGGAAAGATGTACTGCTTATAATCCCCAGCGTCGATCAGTCCACGCAGAAGCGTCGCGGCTCCCCACAGATATTTTTCCAGCTCTTGTTGTTTTAGCATTATTTCAACAACCCGAATTCTTTCAGCTGTTTTTTCATTTTGTCTTCTGCTACTACCGCCTCTTGGAAGACCCGTTTAAGATCCTTCAAAGCTTCCTTGACCGTCGGCAGTTCATCTTTGATCTTTTTTTCTACATAAAACGGTATATTGAGATTGAATTCGTTTTCCTGGATATCTTCGAGAAATACCACTTTGGCATAGCTTTCGACATCTTCATATTTCAGATACCAACCGTATATGCGCTCAATATGTTCCTTCTCTAGAAAGTTCTGAGCGCGACCAACCCGGACTTGATCTGAAGCATTAATAAAAAGAATCTTGTTTTTTCTATCTTTTTTCTTCACTGCACGAAAAACGAGGATGCAAGCAGCAAGCTGTGTTCCATAAAAAATATTAGGGCCCAAACCAATCACTGCTTCCACAATATCCATTTTCAAAAGAGCTGTGCGAATCGCCCCTTCCTTTCCTTTGCGGAACAAAGCTCCGTGTGGAAGCACTACTGCAAGCCGTCCACTTGGATATTCCATCGACTTGACCATATGCTGAACCCAAGCGAGGTCACCGTTGCTATCCGAAGGCGCACCAGCTATGTTGCGGCCATAGGGATCACTTTCCCATTGTTTTGCCCCCCATTTCTTAAGAGAAAAAGGAGGATTGGCTATAACGCAGTCAAAAGTAGCAAGATTATCTCCATCAAAGAAGGCAGGATTTCTCAAGGTGTCGTCCCGAACAATGGTAAAGTCCTCAACGCCATGAAGAAACATGTTCATCCGGGCAATAGTTGAAGTCGTAAGATTCTTTTCTTGCCCAAAAATCTTGAGGGTTCGGTAGTCCTGTTTATTTTCTTTGAGATGATTAATACACTCCATCAGCATACCGCCCGTCCCGCAAGCCGGGTCATAGACAGATTCGCCGGGCTTGGCGTCAATAATTCGCCCCATTAAATTAACCACGGACCGCGGGGTATAGAACTCCCCTGCTTTCTTATTGGTCAGATCCGCGAAGTGTTTGATGAGGTATTCGTAAGCCTGACCTAACATATCCGGCTCAACATTTGCATTGGAAAGATTGCAGGAGGAGAAGTGTTCGATGAGATTAATTAGAATCTCATCGGATAGACGCTCTTTATTTGTCCATTGAGCATCACCAAAGATCCCATAAAGAAACTTCTGGTTAGCTTTTTCAATTTCTCGAAAGGCGTATTGCAGGGCTTGCCCGACATTGGTCGTTACTTCCCGAACATCATTCCAATGGCACTCCTCGGGAATAACAAAGCGATGAAATTCTGGGAGGCTGGCATACTCGACATCACCGCCAGATTCCGACAGTGCTTGCTGGTATTCTTCATCATAAACATCTGAAATTCGTTTAAAGAAGAGAAGCGGAAAGATATAGACCTTAAAATCAGCTGCATCCACCGGCCCCTTTAAAATCCAAGCCGCCTTGGAAAGATACTGCTCAAGCTGCGACAGTGCAATTTTATCCTGACTCATCTCACTCGTTTCTTTGGGCGTTGTTGCCGAACCCAACTATCTACTTCCTTCAAGTCAAACCGCCATTGGCCGCCCACCTTGGAGACAGGCATCTTCCCCCGCTGACAGAGCTTATAGAGCTTCTCTGTAGAGACCTGCAGGTAATCGGCGATTTGTTCAATGGTGAGCCATTTATCGGTCATTCTTAACCTTCCAATTTTGGCCAAATTATACCAATAACCCGACGCTCCACCATCATCTATTTGCTTTGAACTAATAGATTAACAAGTGTCCGCGACAACGTCGCGTCGCTGAACTTTTTATCGAGAAACCAGCTGGGCAGGCCTGAAGGCGGGCTAGTCACTATAAATCAGCCCACCGTGCACTCTAGTGGTGTGTTTTACGAAGGAGGATTTTAGTCTTTGCCTAGAATTTGCTCAGTTCGAAATGGAACAACCTTTGGGTTATGAGCGGAGCCAGCTCGATTTACCGAGGTTGTCCGAATTTCTCCGATATGATCGTAGACTCAGGGGTTAGCGCCATTTTCCAAGAAACATGTCTGGCCCATTTTAACCGCGCTTTACTGCTATTTTCCATCAAAACTGTTAACAATTAGTGTTAACAGTGGGAGGACACCACATTGCTAATATTCACAGCATCAGCTCCGCATACGCAGGAAAATATCGATAAATATCTTTGTAGGCGATAACATCTTCTTTGGGAAACTCAAATTCCTTTGGTTTCCATTTGTCAGAACATGGCATATAAGTGTCCAGATATAATCGTTCTTTTCTCGTTACTCGCGGTATCCGTATTTTATATGGCAGTTCCAACATGGAAAATCGAATAAAGGATCTATCCAGGAGCTTACTACTCTCGATTTTCCTAATATCCGAATCATTTGCGATAACGCCTCCGAAAGTCATCATTTTGTGCCCGTCAGCGTAATGAAAATTAAATAACATTTTAAATTGCACATTTTCTCGCGTAGCAAGTCCGGCATGAAAAGCGTTGTTAATTATGCGAAGATTCACATTGTCCAGATTGCTTTCCAGAAAATCACTGGCCTCTGAATATTCTCCAAGATATTGCTCTGCAAAAGACACATAATGCTCTCGCCATTTTTTGGGAGTCTGTTCATCAAATTTTTTATTTCCCGGAGGTTCCGCATCGATCGTAATCAAAAAAATCGAGCCTGCGCTCAATTGAGATGCTGCCAAGGAAATATCCTGCAACATTTCAGCAGTCAAAAGATCATCATAATCCAGCCATAGGATATGCTTTCTATCTTGAGAAAGTTTCGGGATTACTTGATCTGCAGCACCAATCAATATTTTTACATTTTTGTACGGCCTATTAAAGAAAAGGCGTTTTTTTATATCAGTATCATGTTCGATGCTCA
>CAYMER010000085.1:0-6831 GCA_964389345.1 uncultured bacterium
GCATTCCTGCTTCGATTGCAATGCCCCAGATGTTTTTATCGATGGAATAGGGACTCTTCTTGGTTACGTCAATCGGGATTTGCCATTCTTTGGCGTATTCAATCTCTTCTTCGCGCGTCTTGAATTCCCAGTCGCGAAGCGGCGCAATGATCTTGAGCGTGGGATCTAATGTCTTTACGCCGACCTCGAGCCGCACTTGGTCGTTGCCTTTTCCCGTACAACCGTGCGCCACAAATTCCGCTCCTTCTTTTTGCGCGACTTCCACGAGATGCTTCGCGATGAGCGGCCGGCCGAGCGCGGTGGCAAGCGGATACTTTCCTTCGTAACGCGCGTGCGCCCAGAGCGCCGGTGTAATGTAGCCCCTGGCGAATTCTGCTTTGAGATCCAGGATAACGGTTTTAATCGCGCCCGCGGCCTGGGCCCGCCTGATCAGCTTGGCCTTGTCCTTCACCTCGCCGATAAAAGCACAAAAGCAGATCACATCCAGCCCATGATTCTCCCCGAGCCATTTCACCGCGCAGGAAGTATCAAGTCCTCCGGAATATGCCAACACGACTTTCTTCATTGGATCGCTCCTTGGTTAAAGAAATAAAGTAAAATGGCTTTCTGGATATGAAGCCGGTTCTCGGCCTCATCGAACACGACGCAGCGCCTGCTTTCCATCACGTCATTTGTGATCTCTTCGCCCCGGTGCGCCGGCAGACAGTGCATCACGAGGGCGTCTTTTTTCGCGTGCTTCAAGAGCTCCTTATTGACCTGCATGCCCCTGAAATCCTTGAGCTTTTTTTGGCGCAGGGCTTCTTCGCCCATACTTACCCACACATCCGTGTAAACCGCATCCGCATCTTTAACGGCTTCCGCAGGATCCAGGAACCCTTCGATCACGGCACCGGTCTTTTTTGCGATTTGCTTGGCTAGAGCGAGAAGCTTGGGCTTGGGCTGGTATTTCTTGGGCGTCGCATACCGGATTTTCGCGCCAAGTTTCGCGGCCACAAGCATCAAGGAATGAAGAACGTTATTTCCGTCCCCCACAAATGCGAGCACAGGAGCTTTCTCCGCCGGGATCTTTTCATAAAGCGTCATGTAATCGGCAAGCGCCTGGCACGGATGCTCGAGATCGCTTAAACCGTTGATCACGGGCTTTTCAAAATAATCCTGAAATTCGGTGATGGTCCAGTGCGAAAAGGTTCTCATGACAACGCCTGAGAGATAGCGTGACAGGACTCGCGCGACGTCGCGTACTTCTTCCCGGACACCGAGCTTGATATCCTCAGGCCCAAGATAGATCGCACCGCCGCCCATGGAATAGATACCGGCCTGAAAAGAAACCCAGGTGCGGGTCGAAGGCTTCTCAAAAATAAACCCGAAAATATGGCCTTCGAGCGCGTCCCGGACTTCCTGAGGGCGGGCCTTGACCTTGGCCGCCAGCTCCATGATCTTCCGTATCTCTTCGGCGCTGAGGTCATTGATCGAGATCAATGATTTGAACATATTTATCCTTCGCTTTTTTTCGACTGAAGCTTATGAAAAACGTTATCCAGGATCTTCATGCCGAGCTTGATTTCTTTGGCCGTGATCGTCATCGGAGGTATGATCCTCAGGACATCACCCTGCGTTGCGTTGACAAGAAGCCCTTGTTCGCGCGCTTCGTTCGCAAAAGGCGTGGACGGCTCCTTGAGCTTCAGTCCCTTCATAAGCCCAATCCCCCGCATACTTTCAATTACCGGATACTTAGCCTTGAGCTTCTCGAACTCCTGGTCCAGAAGTTCACCCATCCGGATCGTGTTCGTGAGCAGTTTTTCTTTTTTTATCGCCTTGAAAACCGCAAGACTCGCCGCGCACACAAGCGGGTTCCCGCCAAAGGTCGACCCGTGCATCCCGGCTGTCAGTACCTCACGCTTGATCTTCCGATTCACAACAAAAGCTCCGATCGGGACTCCGCCGCCGAGAGTCTTCGCAAGCGTCATGATGTCCGGTTGAATATTGTAATGCTGATAAGCGAACATCTTCCCCGTTCGTCCCATGCCGGTCTGCACTTCATCAAGGATGAGGAGCATATCTTTTTCATCGCAAAGCTTCCGGAGACCTTGCAGAAAATCCCGGCTCGCCACGGAGACCCCTCCCTCGCCCTGGATCGGTTCCAGCATGATCGCGATGGTCTTATCGGTCACAAGTTTTTTAACGGACTCCAGGTCATTAAAATCAGCATGGCGAAATTTCTCCATCAGCGGCTCGAACCCCTGGTGGAATTTTTCCTGTCCTGTCGCGGTCATGGCCGCGAGCGTCCTCCCATGAAAAGAATTTTTCATGGTGATGATCTCGAAGCGCCCGGTCTCACTCCCGTACTTCTTGGCGAATTTGATGGCGCCTTCGTTTGCTTCGGCGCCGCTGTTACAAAAAAAGATTCGCGCGGGGAACGCGGCTCCGGAAATAGTTTTCGCAAGCTCGGCCTGTTTCACGTTCAGAAAATTGTTCGAGACGTGGAGCATTTTTTTCGCCTGCTCCTTGATCGCATTCACCACGATGGGATGGCAATGCCCGAGACCGGAAACCGCCCACCCGGGGAAAAAATCGAGATACGCCTTTCCCTCGAGATCCCAAACACGCGCGCCCTTGCCTTTGACCAGACACACCGGCACCCGGGTGTAGGTTGGCATCACGTATTGGTCGTATAATTTTTGAACGTCAGCAGTTTTCATAAAGTAATTTCCGTCCCGATACCTTGATCGGTGAAAATTTCGAGCAAAAGAGCGTGCGTGATACGACCGTCAATGATGTGGGCCTTCTGAACGCCGCCCTGGAGCGCGTCGATACAGGCCTTGACCTTGGGGATCATGCCCCCCGAAATAATCTTCTGGTCGATCAACTGCTGCGTCTCGCTCACGCGAAGCGAGGGAATAAGCGTTTCTTCGTGGGCTGGATCGCGAAGGATCCCTTTGACATTAGTCAGGACCATGAATTTCGGAACATTCATGGCCGTTGCGATATTGGCCGCCGCCTCGTCCGCGTTCACATTGTACATTTCGCCATCCGGTCCTTTCCCCACGGGAAAAATCACCGGAATCCTTCCGAATTCCGTCAACTCTTTCAAAGGCACCGTGTTGACCGAAGACACATCGCCAACAAAACCTACATCGCCGTTCTCGGTGTGCTTCACGACATTCAGGATCTCGGCCTCATAACCAGAAAGCCCGACCGCGGAACCGCCGAGGCGTTCGATGTCATGGACAATGCTCTTGTTCAGTTCGGCCAGTGTTTCATTGACAATTTTGATCGTCGCTTTGTCCGTCACGCGGAGCCCATTCACGAACTGGCTTTGCACGCCTTTTTTCTTCATGGCATCGGTAATGAATTTTCCACCGCCGTGGACCAAAATCGGACGGATCCCCACATAGCTCATGAAAACAAGATCCTGAAGCACCATGTCGCGGACCTCGGGATAAGTCAGGGCCGCGCCGCCATATTTGATCAGGATCTCTTTGCCGCGGAATTTCTGGATGTAAGGAAGCGCCTCGACCAGGGCCTGCGCTTTTTCGATGTATTCTTTCATGGCTTAGGAATAGGCGGCGTTGATCAACACGTACTTTGTTGTGAGGTCCGATGTGATGAACTCCGCCCGTCCCCTTCCTTTTCCGATCACAACATCGATCGTGTATTCTTTTTTCTGCAAGATACGCCGCGCCTTGGGAAGATTCAATACTCGCAATCTTCCCTGATTGACCACCTGCGCGTCCCCGAACCAGATACTCAGATTGTTGGGGTTGAAATCCACGCCGCTTGCGCCGACCGCGGCCGCGATCCGGCCCCAGTTCGGGTTCGATCCCGCAAGCATGGTCTTAAAAAGCATGGAATTGGCGATCTGCCGCGCGGCCCTTTCCGCGTCGGTCGGTTTTTTCGCACCCGAGACCCGGAGCCGGCACACATGAGTCACGCCTTCTCCGTCTGTGACCATCTCATGCGCAATGTAGCGCATGACTTCTTCCAGAGTTTCCCGGAACATCCAGTAATCCTTACCTATTTTCTGGATCGAAGGATTTCCAGCTTCTCCGTTCGCCAGGCAAAGCACCATGTCATTGGTGCTCATATCATTATCGATCGCCATTTGATTGAACGTATCATCCGCCGCGTGGCGCACAGCCCTTCGAAGAAGAGACTTCGTGATCGCACAATCAGTCGTGATAAAACAAAGCATGGTCGCCATATTCGGATGTACCATCCCCGCACCCTTCGCGCAAGCCCCGATCGTGACCTTTTTGCCGCCAAGCTCCACCGACAATGCGATCTCCTTGCTGGAAAGATCGGTGGTCAAAATCCCCTTGGCCGCGCCATGGCCGCCGGTCTCGGAAAGTCGCTTCACGAGTTTCGGCATCGCCCGCTTCACGCAGGTGATCGGGAAAGGAACTCCGATGATCCCGGTCTGCGCAAGCAGAATTTCCTGAGGAAGAACATCCAGAAATTTCGCAGCTTCCCAGGTGATCTCATCGACCGCTTTCTTTCCGATCGGACCGTTCAGGCAGTTCGCATTCCCGCTCGTGCCAAGGATCGCGTGATGTTTTGAGGCATGAATGGCCTTCATCGAATAAAGAACCGGCCATGCCTTCGCACGATTTGTGGTAAAAGTCCCGGCCGCAACGCATGGCGTTTTGGAATAGGTCAGAGAAACATCGTACCTTTTCTTTTTTTTCTTAATCCCCGCGTGAATGCCGCCTCCGATAAAACCCTTCGGCGTCGTCACGGAACCGTTTTTTTCTCTTTTCCAAAAAGGCTTTTTCACGATACTGCTCTCCATTTCATTTTTAAAGATTAGCAGTATCGTACCGCTAACCCAAAGATCTTATCGTGAAGCGGTACTATAAGAGTCCCGCTTCTTCCGGAAAACCGAACCGGAGGTTCATATTCTGGACAGCCTGGCCGGCCGCGCCTTTGACAAGATTATCGATTGCCGTGATGATCACCACGCGGCCCGTTTCTTTCTGGACACTGATACCGATATCACAAAAATTCGTGTGTTGGACATCCTTAAGCGACGGGTATTGCCCCGCCGGCTTTACCCTGACATAAGGCGCTTTGGCATAAGCCGTTTCCAGTACTTTCCGGATCCGTGCTTCAGTGGCTTTTGTGGTCGTTTCGGCATAGATCGTCGCAAGAATTCCCCGGTTCACAGGCAAGAGGTGCGGCACGAACGTGATCTTTACGGGTTTTCCGGCCGCCTCCGAAAGCGTCTGTTCGATCTCGGGTGTATGTTGATGCTTGTTGACTTTATAAACGCTGTAATTCCCATCCACTTCACAGAAATGAGTCGCGGTCACGAGCTTTTTCCCGGCGCCGCTTACACCGGACGCCGCATTGATGATAATAGACTGGGGGTTGATCAGTTTTTTCTTCAATAAAGGGATAAGCGCGAGTAACGGCCCTGTGGGATAACATCCCGGATTAGCAATCAGGTTCGCTTTTTTGATCTTCCTCTTGTTCACTTCACAAAGCCCGTAAACCGCCTTGGAAAGGTACTGAGGCGCGACATGATTTACCCCATACCATTTCTCATAGATCTTCTTATCCCGCAGGCGAAAATCTGCCGAAAGATCGATCACCACCTTGCCAGCGCCGAGAATCTGTTCGGCTGCAGTCATGGCTTCGGTATGCGGCAAGCATAAAAAGACCAAATCAGCTTTTTTCTTGACCGCGTCAAACGAATAAGGCGTGATCTCTAAAGTGATGTCTTTTGCGACCGAAGGCAAGACTTCACGAAGGGCAATGGGTTTTTCCTGTCGGGTAGTCAAGAGGGTGACCCGAACATGGGGATGGGCCAGAAGCAACTTCGTAAGTTCGGCTCCGGTATATCCCGTGGCGCCAAGAACCGCACAATTCAGCATTTGAGTATTTCTTCCTCCTTTACGGAAATTAAGGGGACAGTCCCAATACTTGTCAATTTCAGAGAATCTGAAATTGGGGCAGTCCTTGTCGACCATTTCAGAAAAGAAAAAGATGACAAAGGACAGTCCCCTTAAAAGCTTGAGAGGGACTGTCCCCTTTAAAGATTCGGTATTATAGAAATGGCTCTATCCTTTGTCAATTTAAGAAGTTACAGAAAATATACGCCGAGGACCGCCTTTTCGAGGATATGTTCTATCCTCTATATCCAGAACCACTTACGTGACTTTCTCTGTTGACAAGAACCCTAAAAACTCTTATGGTACGCACATGCCGAAGAAAGCTTCCCCGAAAGATCCTCACAGCAAGGCTTCACTCCGCAAAGTCCTTGGATTCCCGGTCAAGGACCTTCCCGTCTACCGCGCCGCGCTGACGCACCCTTCCTTCCGGAACGAGAATGCCCGCGCCACCAAGGGCCTCGAGGATTTTGACCGGCTGGAATTCCTCGGAGATTCCATCTTAAACGAAATCATCTGCCAAAAATTGTTCACGAAATTCCCCGAAGCCGATGAAGGCATGCTCTCAAAACTCCGTTCGATCCTCGTCTCACAAAAGATTTTGAGCCGCATCGCACAAGCTATAAAGCTCCAGCAAATCCTTTTGATCAGCAAAAATCTTCGACAAAATTTCAAGAGCTTCCTTAAAGCCAAACTACTCACGGACGCCCTTGAGGCGCTTTTCGCAGCGATCTATTTTGATCATGGCCATAACAAGGTCGAAGCTTTCATTTTAAAACATTTCAAAAAATATTTTGACCCTAAACTTCTTTTCCGGCTCGACCCGAACCCCAAAAGCACCCTTCAGGAAATGACGCTGAAAAAATGGCAGAAGCTCCCGGAATACACGCATGCCTTCTCTGAAAAGGGTGTCAAGACCACGGTCTCGGCCGGAGGAAAAAGA
>CAYMER010000086.1:0-3437 GCA_964389345.1 uncultured bacterium
CGCGAATATCCTGAATGATCTCTTCAGTCGTATTGAGCGTTTTCATTTCTTCTCCGATTCAAAAGAGTGCTGATTTGCCATGTTAACAATATCCTCTTTTTTTGTCAAAACCTGTTTTCCTAAGTCATTCATTATATTCAACTTAGAAGGGCATGCCTTGACAGGGCCGCATCAGGAGGCTATCTTTTGATTGAAGGGTATTAGAACTTGTTTCTTTGATATGAGGAGGGCACTTGAATTTTGATTCTGCGACCCTATCCTCCAAAAGCTAAAGCCTCAGCGTGAGCCAAACAGCCACAGCCTAGAGGGTTTCGCCTGACGAGCAATAAGCAACTTCATTTTATTATATTGCTAGATAAAGCGGGATTCTCGAACTTACGTTGGGGCTTTTTTTTGTCCAATAATGTCCCTAGGCTGGTTTGCTAGCCTTGGTCTTCAAAAGCGCCGTGGTCTGATCCAAAACATCCATGATATTGATAGGCACAGCAAGCACTACCGTATTTGAAGCCGTGGGCCCCAAGCCATCGATCGTCTGAAGGGTCCTGAGCTGCATAGCCCCGGGGCTTTCCGCCATAGTCCTGGCCGCCAAAGCAAGATTCGCCGAGGCATCGCGATCTCCTTCGGCCTTGGTGATCGTCGCCCGTTTTTCCCGCTCGGCGGAGGCCTGACGGGACATCATTTTCTTGAGATCTTCCGGCATATCAATATCCTGGATCCGAATGCCGGTCACCTCAAGCCCCCAAGCCACCGTATCTTTTTCCACATTCGCTTCGATCTTCTTGCCGATCTCCTCGCGCTCCGTAAGAAGCTGATCAAGCGTCATCTGTCCGATCACATCACGAAGGGAGGTTTGTGAATACTGAGAGATCGCATAACGGTAATCCTGCACTTTAATGATCGCATTCGCAGGATCATCGACTTTAAAAAAAATGACTCCATTGATCTTTACGGGAACGTTATCCCGGGTGATGACCTGCTGAGAAGGAATGTCCATGGTAAGGACACGCATATCGATCTTCCTCACTTCTTCAATGACCGGGATGATGAAGAAGAGTCCCGGGCCCGCGATCCGGCTGTATTTCCCGAGTTGGAACACCACACCTTTTTCCCATTGCGCGGCCATCTGAACTCCGGAAGCAATGACCATCGACACAAAGAACCAAACCATGCCGAGGAAGGCCCCTAATCCCTGGTTTGCCATAAAAATAGGCGCGCCCACAAGAAAACCCACGATGAGAAGCGCGAAAAAAATAAGACCCGAAATAGGATTGTTCATGGGAGATCTCCCTGTTGGGGTTGCAAAAACCTGGCCATCCGCCGGACGGGGTATGGCATTATTACTTTTCAGAGATTCGACGAAATCGAGAAGGCCAGGCTCTTGTTCCATGCAAAAACTCTCCGCTGTTTAAAAATAAAATCTGAAGGAGAGTCTAACCCCAGGTTGGAATTATTGCAAATCTAATTCCCTGCAGAAAGAAGATAAGAGGCTATCCTGACTATTGCTTTCTTTTTATTGATGGTAGTCAGGATTGCCCCAATTTCCGCTTCGCTTCAATTGATAAGGATTGGGACTAGGACAAGCCCCATTCTTTACATTCTTTTCTAGATGGTGAATTGGACTAGCCCTAGCAACCTTTGATAAAAAGAAAATAGAGGCTAGGACAAGCCGCCGATCTCCACGCGAATGTCACCGTTCTCATCACCCGGACTGACCGAGTTGACATCCACGCCAAAATTGATCTCTACGATCTGGTAGGGGTCCACACCGTCGGAAGCAAGCGTCGACGTCAGAAACTCGTAGTAATTCCGGGCTACGTCAACGTTTCGAGCGTAACGGGTTGCGCGCTTCCCTTTCGCGTCCTTGATCTCGATTTTGGCCACCTTAGCTTTGGCTGAATCGAGCCCAAAGACCAGTCGAGAAAGCCCCGAAAGATCCACGGCACTTCCATTCTCCTTCGGATTGAAATTAAGCGATAGATTCGAAAACGCGTACGGATTTGTCAGGTCGAACCAAAGTTGAAACGCTTGAGGTGATAAGCGTTCAAGCATGGCATTAGGTGAAGAACTCTTGAGCTGCGCCACACCCTTACCCGGTAAAACTGTAACATCCGCGGCAGAAACACCGCTCGCAGGCGTAAGACTTTGCGTCAACAAAACCTCCTGTGCCGGGACCAAAACGCTTAAAGATGCGAGACTTTGCTCCGATGGCACGTGCTGAAAGTTGATCGCATGGATCGTAAAATCACCCGTCGCATCACCTCCCTGATCGGGATCGACAATAAGGTCGATCTCTTTGACATTGGCGAGGGATGCTTGATTTGGAAGATTGATCACAAGGCGCGCGAACTGCGCCCCCTGTTGAAGCGTGATACTCGTCTGATAAAGCAACAGGCCTGCAGCGTCTTTGAGTTCAATGCGTACGGTCTGAGGCGAATCCACCGCCGAATATCGCAAAATCAACTGATTGGCCTTGGCATCGTAGGTCTGGTTGAATTTCCAGAAGTGTCCGCTGTCCGCCCCCAAGAGATTCGTATAAGCAAGACGGACCCCGTAGACCAACGTGGTCTCGGGAGGCGTGGGAGGTATCGTTACCGGAGGGATGGTATGGACGTTATTGATGGCTCCCTCAGACGCAATGTGGCTAAAAACCGCTAGCGACCGATCCGGAAATTCCGGTGCGTTTGGCATCGTCGTGCTGGTCCGGGTGATATTGGCAAGCAACCGGCTTTTTTGATCATACAGTGTGTTGTAATTCGACTCCAGGCTACGGTTCCTCAGATACGTCTCAAAATCTGCGCCGCCCGCACCCGACAACCCCAGAATAGTCGATGCCACATCGATCCCGACGTAGCCCGAAGCGATCTCGCTGGCAGACCTCGCTGAATCAAAAAACCCATAGGTTCCGGGCAACCAATTTCCGTTCATCCCATAAAGATTATCGATCGAGCCCAACCAGCCAAGGACCGCATAGACATCAATATTCATGGCAGCGGCAAGCGCGTAGGTTGAACCGATATCCCCCAAAAGGATATTGATCGCATTCGGATCCATATTTGCTTCCGAGATCTGAGGGATCCCGGCATTTCCAACATATCCCCCCTCGGGTCGTTGTGCCGCCGAAAGGATTCCAGGGATCCGGTTTTGATACGCATAGTCCAACTGCGTCACCGGTTGATTATAAAGAGCATTACAAAACCCAATAAAGTCGCGTTCATTGTTACGGAGGAACGGGCAGAAGGTACGAAACGCCCCCCGCTCCCAACCGGCAAGGTTCGAAACACTTTGTCCGTTACGACCCCAATAATTACCATTGGATACGATAGCGACGTTGTCCCAAACCGTGCTTTCCAGGGTCGCTAAACGGACTTTTAAGAACGCCACCGCGCCGCGGAATTCACTGGCCAAGCGGTCAATATAGTTCTGGAATGTCCCCGTCA
>CAYMER010000087.1:0-2793 GCA_964389345.1 uncultured bacterium
GACCATGCCCGCATTCTTGTTCACGACCAGACAATCGTCATATTCATAAACGATATCAAGCGGGATCGCCTCGGCGGGAAGATCCTCCGCCGGCATGTCGAGTTTTTCGACGCGGATCCGCTCACCTGCTTTGACCGGATAATGAGGAGTCACATCCTTCCCATCCACGAGCACCGCGCCGTTCTTGATCATCTTTTGAAGATGCGCCCGGGAGTGCTGGTGGGACATTTTCCCGGCAAGGAACACGTCGAGACGCTGTTCGGCCTCCATGGGCTCCACCACAAACTCCGTAAAACGGTTTTTGGGAGACATTAGGAAGCTTTGCGCCGGCGGGATTGAAAAAGAGTGAAGGCTATAACTATAATCGCAATGCTCAGCCACTGGTTCGAGGTAAGCCCCAGCCACTTCCAACTCGGTTCGCGAACAAACTCGATCATGTAACGGCCCATCCCGTATAGAAGGAAATAAAGAAGGCTAATCTCGCCTTCGAACCGAATTCGTTTCCTGCGTTGAATGAGGAACGCGAAAAGCACAAGGTCATAAAGCGCTTCATAAAGTTGGGTCGGATGCACGGCGTGCGTTAGCTCAGGGAACCGAACGGCCCAGGGCCATTCACAGGCCTTGCCGAAACAACATCCGTTCAGAAAACATCCGATCCGGCCAAAAGCGTGTGTCAATGCGCCGTATGGCACGAGAAAATCCAAGGTTTTCCAGAAGGGCCATTTCTTCTTCCGAACCGTCAGTCCCAGACCCAGAAAAGCCGAAATTGCACCACCATAAAAGATCAGCCCGCCTTCCCAGACTGCGAAAATCTTGAGTGGTTCGGCCACATAATAGGAGAAGTTTTGAATCACGTAAAAAATCCTGGCTCCGAGAAATCCCCACACCAGAACCACGAACGCCATATCGAAAACTTCACCAGGACTTGGGAACCCTTCTTTCAGAGCGCAACGTTTCATCAGAAAAATGGAGAGTAGAACGCCGAGGGCAATGCAGAGGCCATACGAATAGAGGTGCATCGCTCCAAAAGAAAATAAAATCGGTTTCATGTTTTTTCTTTGGATGTGAGAACGTGAAAAAAATAAAGACAAACACCGATCGTGATTGCGGTATCCGCCAGATTGAAGACTGGCCAGACCCGGAAATCCAGAAAATCGATCACCGCCGCGAAACGCAAGCGATCGATCCAGTTCCCGATCGCTCCACCTAAGATCAAGCTAAGCGCCCAGCGATCCGCGATCGAGGTTCCATGAGCTGCAGCACCGTGAGAACGGTTAGCGATCAGAAAGAGAAAAACAAGACTGATTGTGATCACCGTAAAAAGCGCCGGCGCATAGCCGCTGAAAAGTCCGAACGCGACACCGGGATTCCTGACGAGCGTCAGATCCAGAATCTGCGGAATAAGAGAAACCGACGTTTGAGGAGAAAGATACTGAAGGGCGAAAAATTTGGAAAGTTGGTCAATGAAGACTACGGATCCCACAAGGACGTAGAAGAAAATTACAGATGACGTTTGTTCTTCTCCTCTTCTTCCTGGGCCTTCATCGACAGACGGGTGTAAGGCATTGCCAAAAGACGCTTCTTGGGGATCGACGTTCCATAGATCTCGCAGGTGCCATAAGTTCCATCCTCGATTCTTTTGAGGGCAATATCAATGTCGTTAAGAAGCTGCTGCTCGTTGGACGCCAATCCGATATTGAGCTCCCGATCATAATTATCCGTCGCCATATCTGCCACATCTGAGAGTTCCCCAGCATGGCTGGGTTGATTCCCGCTCAGCGTATCCCCCTCGATCTGCTGGAGATCTCCGGCGATCTTTGCGCGCAGCTGAAAAAGCATCTTTTTGTAAATATCCAGCTCTTTCTTAGGAAGCTGTTTAACTTTCAGTGCTTTGGCCCGTTTTTTTGTGGATTTTTTAACAGGTTTTTTAGAAGACTTCTTAGAAGTTCTCTTAGCTTTTGCCATAAAATTTTAACCCTACTTTCTTTGAAATTAAGGCGGCCCGCCTTCAGGAAACCAGAAATCAGAGGCGGCATTATACTGATGCCTCCTTGGAGACGCAAGCGATAAAGTCCATAAAGATAGTATGTCAGTCGACAGCATATTCGGCTAAAGAGTTTGGGACCGCGCCTTTTTTCTGAAGCTCCTTTTTCAAGGCTCTCAGAAAGGCATCAACCACGACCGGATCGAACTGGGTGCCCGCGCAATTCAAGACCTCGTGAATGGCAAAATCGATCGAGCGCCCTTCCCGGTAACACCGGGACGAAACGATGGCATGGAAACTGTCCACCACGGAGATGATACGAGCCTCGATCGAGATCTCATCCCCCTTGAGGCCGCGTGGATAACCGCTCCCGTCAAAACGCTCGTGATGCGCCATGATGATCTCGCGAACCTTTTTAAAATCCGTCAAAGGCTCCAGGATCCTGGCCCCTTTTTCCACATGGGTCTTCATGACCCGCCATTCTTCCTGTGTCAGCTGCCCCGGCTTGCAAAGAATGTTATCCGGAATCCCGATTTTTCCGACGTCATGCAGGATGAGCGCCGCGGAAAGCAGGTCCTTGGTCTCTCCGGAAAGATCCATCCCCATTTCACGGGCGGTCATCATTCCAAGGCGCTCCACTTCCGAAATATGTCCAAAAATATAGGGCTCCTTGGCGTGAACTTCTTCGGCGAGCGAACGCATGATCTCGTAGTAGGTCCGCTGTTCCTTGTTGCGCATTCTCTCGATCTCTTCAAGCCGTTTCGCAAGCTCCTGATTCTGTTCGACAAGATTTTGATTGTATTCCGTGG
>CAYMER010000088.1:0-8626 GCA_964389345.1 uncultured bacterium
ATCCAGAATACGGCGCGCCTGCTGGGCATTCACAAGATTCATATCGATCGCGCGCGGATGCTCAAAAGCCTTGAGCACGGCTTCTTTTGTAATCTCGTTAAACTCCACGCGAAGGATCTTTGGGCCGTGACCTTCTTCTGAAAAAATATGGGCAAGATGCCAGCTGATGGCTTCGCCTTCCCGGTCCGGATCGGGCGCGACGTAAATGGTTTCTTTATTTTCTGCGTCTTTTTTGAGCTGTTTGACCGTTTTGAGAGCCCGGCGAATAATAATGTATTCCGGCGCGAAATCATGCTCGATATCCACCGCCATGCGGCTCTTCGGCAAATCCCGGACATGGCCCATGGACGCCACCACGTGGAAATCCTTGCCCAGGAATTTATTGATGGTCTTAGCCTTGGCCGGTGACTCCACGATCACCAGATGTTTGGGCCCGTAGGCAGTCTTGACGGACTTGGCAGTTTTGGAACTCTTAACAGGTTTGACACTCTTTTTTGCTTTTACTTTCGCCACAAGAACTCCTTGGTAAGTGATAAATCATGGGGTCTGGATCCTTTTCTGCAGTCGAGAAAAGGTGCCTGACCCCTTTTCCAATTCTCAACACTTACCGCTGACTCTAAAGAGGGGGATTCTAAACAAAATGTGGAAGATTGTAAACGGCAAGTTTATCGGACGCTTATAACCCGTTTGTTGAATCCAGGTTAGGAGATTTGCTCCCAAGGATCGCCTTTAGGCTTAGTGCTGGCTGAAGGGGTTTTCTTTGAGGTCCCGTGGGAAAGCTTATAAAGGGACTCGAGTTCCATGATCTGGGAATCGCGCACCGCTTCTTTTTCAACGCGGCGAACTAAACGCTTCAGCACTCCGATACGAATGCCGAATTTCTCAATACAAAGCGTGGTCAAAAGCCGGGCCAGAATATTCACATGAACCTCAAGGCCCGTCAGGCGATCATCCGCTAGCTCCACACCCTTGCTCATTTCATTCTTGAGATCCGTGAGCTTTGCGTAAAGAGAAAGGACCTCTTTAAAGGTCCCGCTTGCCCTTTTTCTGGCAGGCTTTATTTTTTTTGAACGTTTTCGCTTGGCCATAATGTTTGTCTCGCTAACAAAAGCTTAGCACATAACTTCTATTTGTGTGCATGACATAAGGCCACGGTCACCATGACACCAAGTCACAACGTCACCCGATCCATCCGCCTGTACGCCAACGCTCAATGCTTCTTTGTGACATGGTGACTTTGTGACTTGGCAACTTTGCCTGATATAAAAAAATCCTCCTCCACGGTCACCCGCGAAGGAGGATTTTTAAAGCTTAATAATGTTTCAACAGACCCTAGACTTCAACGACCTGCGTTTTGGCCCAATTATCTGCGAGACGATGCCCCTTGACGACCAGCATCACGATCTCGATGATATACCCGACCACAAGCACGAACGGAATGATCAGAAGAATGTTCCGGAGCAACGCCTGGAGCCACGTAACTTTCTCCCCCGTAAGGCTGACGAGCTTGATCTTGACCATCGCCCGGCCCGGAGAATAGACCGCATCACGAAAGACCAACCAAATGATATTGACAAGCACGAGCACGATGCTGCGCACCATGTCCGGAGCCGCCAAAAGAACCAAACCGATCACGACCCCTAAAACGATGGGAATAACGACCAGATCGATCAGACCCGCCGCAAACCTCTTCCCCTTACTTGCTGGTACCAATCCTTCCATCTTTAACTCCTTTCGTTTAAAGAACTTTTCCTTTAACAAGACATGGTTTTCATATGAAACTCTATAGAGGAAACACCCGCCTGTCAAAACCTTTTTCCCGCCCTAACCCTACCTAATAACGACCTGCCTGCGTCGGAGCTTAACAGAATAAAGAATATCTCCCGTCCTGCGTTCGTTTGATCTTCTTTGCGAGTTCCAGCTGGAGCAAAAGCACGGGCAACTTTGCGGGTTCAAGGCCGGTAAACTCGAGGATCTCGTCCTGCGCGAGAGGACCTTCTTCTTTGAGAACTTCTAAAATAACAGCCTCATCTTCCGTTTGAGTGTCCCCAAAAAGGTGACTGTTACCTGTTTTTGCAGGGCCTAAGGGGTCAGGCACCTTTTTGTCGCAAAAAGGTGCCTGACCCCCTTTCGGAATAGCGTGTTGCTCGACGATGGCAAGCTCAAATTTATTCTCCCATTTCAACCGGTCGGCCAGAACGAGCAGGATATCCTCGGGCGTTTCCACAAGACACGCGCCTTCTTTAATGAGTTGGTGTGTTCCGCGCGAGGTCAATTGATCCACCGGTCCGGGAAGCGCGAAAACCTCGCGGCCCTGCTCAACCGCCTGATGCGCTGTGATAAGAGAGCCGCTTCGCGAGTGGGCTTCGACTACGAATGTGGCGTACGAAAGTCCTGAAAGGATTCTGTTCCGGCGCGGAAAATTTTCCGAAAGAGGCGGTGTCCCCAAGGAATATTCACTCAAGACCACGCCCCGTTCCGCGATCTTCCGGCAAAGGCCTTCATTCTCTTTCGGGTAAACCACATCAAGCCCGCACCCCATCACCGCGATCGTTCGTCCGTAAGAAACATGAAGCGCACCATCGTGCGCAACCTGGTCGATCCCGCGAGCAAGTCCCGAAACAATCGTAAGCCCCCGTGCGGCAAGCTCCTGGGCGAAGCGTTTCGCTTGCATCCGTCCATAAAAACTCGGGTGCCGCGTCCCGACAATCGCGATGGCATTTCGGTCGTTTTCAGCCAAGTTTCCTTTTTTATAAAGAAGAAGCGGCGGGTCCGCGACTTCCTTTAAAAGGGCGGGATAATCGTCGTCGGAGTAGAGCAAAAATCCTATTTTTTTTTGCGAACAAAGTTCGATCTCCTTTTCTACATTAAAGAACGGCGCGTTTTCCGGGGCCGGAAGTTCCTTCAGCAGGTCCTCGGATTCCATGAGCGCCACGACTTCCCGGGCACTTTTCCCTTCCGAAAGCAGCACGACAACCCGACGCCGGCCCTCGATCCCCAGCCGGTTCAGAGTCAAGTATGCTCGGACTTCTTCTGCTTCGAGTGGTGTCATGGGTGAAATCCGATGAACTGGCGAGGTTTTTCAGGAACCGGCGGATCCGTCATCTCCCGGATCGCAGTAACAATATCCCGAATCGCTTCGTCATGTTCACCAATCCGTCGTTCCAATGCTGCTAGTTGCGCCGCCAATCGTTTATTTCCAGCAAGCATTTTCCGTAATTTGACGAAAATCCGCATAATCGCGATATTGATCTCTATAGCCCTCTCACTGTTCAGGACGGTCGACAACATCGCGACGCCTTGCTCCGTGAATCCATGGACCCTCTTTGAAAATTTCAAGGATGTCACAAATTGTGACATCCTCATGATCTCCTGCCGCGTTAGAACAACCATGAAATCCGAAGGAAATCGTTTCCGGTTCCGTTTTACGGCCTGGTTCAAGGCTCGTGTTGATACACCATAAAGTTCAGCAAGCGTTTTATCCAGCATGATTTTATGCCCCCGAATAAGGAAGATGGATGTTTCGATCCTTTCCGGAGGAACGGGTGTAGCACTTTTCTTCATACTCATAAATAATATCCGCGTCCGCCCCAACTTGAGGTCACGATTTGTGACCTCAAGTTTGCAGCTCCCTTTCATGGTAAGTAGCATACCCAATAATTGATTTTAAATCAATATATATTTCATTTTAATAAACTTTACGAGTAGAATATCTCCAGGGTAGGGTCTGAACGGGGTGATCTTATTTCGCTCCGGCGAGGCGGAGGATCTTGCGGACGCTTTCGAGAGGAATATTTTTTTCGACGGTAACTTGACCGACGCTCCGCGGCAGAACAAAACAGAGGGTCCCTTTGTTTTTCTTCTTATCCGTCATCATAGCTTTCAAGACCGCGACTGTTTTCAGGTTGAATTTCTTGATCGAAACGGGCAATTGCATAGAAATGAGAAGTTTCATCTGACGCCAAGGAAGCTCCTCGGAGCAAAGCCCAAGGTCTGCAGCAAGCTGCGCCGCCATCATCATCCCGATCGCGACCGCTTCCCCGTGCACCAAACTCTTATAACCAAGCGCCCCTTCGATCCCATGCGCGAAAGTATGGCCGTAGTTCAGGATCGCACGCTCGCCTTTTGTTTCAAATTCATCGCGGCTTACCACCCCGGCTTTGATCCTGGCGCAAGCGAGAACTACTTTCTCAATCATTCCGAGATCTTTTCGCAGTATCTTTTTGAAGTTTTTCTCCAGAAAATGGAAAAGGGCGGGATCACGGATCACGCCGTATTTCACGACCTCGCCGAGGGAGGCACAAAGCTCACGCTGCGGAAGCGAGCGAAGCACGCTCACGTCCGAGATCACAAGCGCCGGAGGCCAGAAAACCCCAATGAGGTTCTTTCCCTCCGTGAGATCGATCGCTGTCTTCCCCCCAATCGCACTGTCCACCTGCGCAAGCAAGGTCGTCGCAATATTCACATAACGGATCCCGCGCAGATAGACGGAGGCCGCAAATCCCGCAAGGTCGCTCACCACGCCTCCGCCCACAGCCACGATCCCGTCCCTGCGCTCAAATCCTTTGGCAAGAAGATCGTGGGTGAGCCGGAATAGCTCTGCTCCGGATTTCGCAATCTCGCCATCCGGAAGCGTGTAAAGATAAACCTGGAATCTTTTTTTTGAAAGTGACGAGGCGATTGTCTTCAGATAAGGCGAAAGGTTCTTCTGGGAAACGATCATAAGCTTTGCCCCGGGAGAAAAAACATCGAACACCAGTGCTCCGACCCTGGATAACAACCCCTGGCCGACACAAATCTTGTAATTTTCCTTCAAACTTTTCACTTGGATCGTTTTCACGTTCTGGACCTCAACATTTCCTGAATCTCGGTTGCAACATCTTCGGCGATCTTGCCGTCCGTCAGCACGGAAAAATGGCAGGCGTTCGCATAAAGAAGCTCACGATCGCTAAGGATCTGCTGAAGCGCGCCGAGAGGATCGGATTTATTAAGAAGCGGACGATCCTTGGAATACCGAACCCTCTGCCACAAAGATTTGGCGGACGCTTTAAGCAGCACAACCTTTCCGGTCTTTTTCATGCGCCGTACATTCTCTTCATCCAGCACAACACCTCCGCCCGTCGCAATCACTTGCTTGGCTTTCTTTGAAAAATGCTCCAAGACGGAAGACTCTACCTCGCGGAAATAGGGTTCTCCGGATCCCGCAAAAATCTCGCGGATGGAACGCCCGTCTTTCGTCTGGATCTCAACATCCAGATCTACGAACACGTCGTCGAGCAGATCCGCCAAAGCTTTTCCGGTCACGGTCTTGCCGGAACCCATCATGCCGATCAGATAGATGTTGTTAGACACGGATATGTTTTAAATAACCTTTGTAATTGCAACGGATCTCTCGGACGGAATCACCGCCGAATTTCTCGAGAAAAGCATCCGCAAGGACATAGGCCACAAGCGCTTCCCCGATCACGCTTCCGGCCGACACCGCGCAGGCATCACTGCGCTCAAAATCTGCCTTCTCCACTTTTTTTGTTTTCATGTTCACCGACGTAAGCGACCGTGCGAGCGTCGAGATCGGCTTCATCGTCAGACGCGCCACAAGATCCGCCCCGTTCGTCATTCCACCCTCCAAACCTCCGGCATGATTCGTCTTATGGAAATAGCCGCGAGCCTTCCCATAAAAGATCTCGTCATGCGCTTCGGAACCCGGAATGCCGGCGAGTTTCACACCCTCCCCGATCTCAACCGCTTTCGCGGATTGCTGGCTCATCAGGATCATGGCGACACGCGCATCGAGCTTTCTTTCAAAATGAACGTAAGAGCCCAATCCGATCGGCAGACCCGTGACGCGAACCTCGTATTTTCCGCCGAGCGAATCCCCGTTCTTCATGGCCTTCGCGATCGCTTGCATCATGGCCTTTCCGGTCTTTTTGCAAACACAACGGACAGGAGAATCCTTGGAATCTTGGCGGATCTCATTAACCGTGATCTCGCGTTCGGGAAGTACCGCACTTCCGATCTGGACCACGTGTGCGGCAATTTCGATACCGAACGTCTTGAGCAGAAGCTTGCAAGCTGCGCCCACCGCGACACGCATGGAAGTTTCACGCGCGCTTGAACGTTCCAGGACCGCGCGAATCCCTTGATCGTATTTAAGAGATCCCGCAAGATCCGCGTGACCGGGCCGGGGACGGAAAAGCTCCGGCATTTCCTCGATCTTGGCATCTTTGTTCGTAAGAAGGAACCCCAACGGCGCACCGGTCGTGACTTTCTTGATCACGCCGCCCATAACCTCAACACCGTCCGTTTCGATCTTTTGTCTGGCACCACGGCCATAACCTCCCTGACGACGACGCATCTCTCCATTGATAAAATCAAGGTCGAGCACAAGACCGCTTGGGAAACCTTCCAAGATGGCCGCCATGTAATGACCGTGAGACTCTCCTGCAGTGATATATTTGAGCATATTAGTAGTGTCCTCCATTTCATCTTAGGGGTTAACAGTCCCAATCCCTATCAATTTCAGAGAATCTGAAATTGGGGCAGCCCAAGTCACCTTCTGTAAAAAAAAGACTTGGGCAGTGCCACACCGCATACCCCTAAATTTAAATGTGCTGCGGTATTAGACTCCGTATAATTTTGATAAAAAGTTCAAAACGGTATCCCCTTCCATAAAAATAAACGCCCCCGTAAGCGCCAGGAACGGCCCAAAAGGAATCGTTTCTTCTTTTTTTACAAAGCGCTGCCAGAGCGCAAACGGCAAGGCCGGAAAAGGCGCGAGAAGAAAAATAAGGCCAACCTTCGTCAATCCAACAAATGCGCCAATCATCGCCAAAAGCTTCACATCCCCACCGCCCATACTATCCTTGCGAAAAACCAGCTTACCAAGCCATCCAATCAAAAGAAGAATCCCGCCGCCAGCCAAAAGTCCGGCCGCCGAAGCGAGAAGCTTTTGGTACCAGAGCCCTTGCTCAAAATGCCCATGCCCCGACACGCTGAGCGCGAGCCCGGCGATCATCCCAGCGATCGTGATTTGATCTGGAATCAGCCCGGTCTCAAAGTCCGTCATAGTAGCGACAATGATCATCGCAAAAAAGATCGCGCTTGTCACAAACTCAGCGGACATGCCGTAGCGCTGCCACAAAAATAACGCGATCCATGCACTCGCCAATTCCACAAGAAAATAGCGGACACTGATCGGCCTCCGGCAACGAAAACATCGCCCCCGAAGCAGGAGATAGCTCACAAGCGGTATATTCTCATACCAGGGGATCATCGCCTTGCAATGCGGGCAGAAGGACCGGGGCAGTACGATCGAAAGATCACGTGGCATCCGGTGAATGCAAACGTTTAGAAAACTTCCTACAATCGCCCCAAAAGCAAAAACGAACCACGACATTGTTATGGCATCCATGTTACTTCTCCTGTTCTTTCAGCGCCTGTCCTGGCATCTGTCCTGACTTTTATTTTTTCTTCCATTACGGTAGTCAGGACTGCCCCAATTTCCACACAGTGGAAATTGATTGGCATTGGGACTGTCTTTTTCTGACTGAAGGTTGCCAGGACTGATCCAATTTACCTTTGAATTTTTTGATTGAGAATTGGGCCTGAAGAAGCGCTTGACGCATCACGCTCACCGGTGCCTTCCGTCCCGTCCAATGTTCCAAAGCCCGCGCACCTTGATAAAGCAACATCCCGAGCCCATTCAAGGTTCTGTGCCCTTTCTTTTTCGCAGACTTCAGAAAAGGCGTCATCGCCGGATTATAAATAAGATCCATAAAAAATTTCGAGCCGCCTCCCGGGATCCAAGACTCCGGAACCACGAAAGGATCTTTCGCCTTCAACCCGATCGGAGTCGCGTTGATGATAACATCGGCCTTTTGAAGGGCCTCCTTGACCTCCCCAGTTCCGGCCGCTACGGCACGGAAAGCCACTCTCTTGAAAAGTTTTCGCATGTCCCCAGCGATCTTCCTGGCTTTTCCAGGGAAACAATCCGCGATCAGGACCTCGCGCGCCCCTTCGCGCGCGAGGCCATACACAATCGCGCGGGCCGCGCCGCCGGCTCCAAGGACCACGGCCCTTTTCCCTGAAGGACGGAACCCGCCGTCTTTCATTATGGCCATAAGAAAACCTTCCATGTCGGTGTTCGTGCCGACCCACCGCCTCCCAGCTTTAAAAACCGTATTCACCGCGCCGATCGCGCGCGCCTCCGGCCGGACGCTATCGAGATAGCTCATCACGGTTTCTTTGTAAGGAACGGTGACATTAAAACCCGAAAGAGAAATCCGGGAGGATTGATTCATGAGCTTTTTGAAAGCGTTGGGGGCTAGTTCCAAGACGACATAATGGGCATCGATCCCGAGCTTACGGAACGCGGCCTCATGCATGGCCGGAGAAAGTGTGTGCGCCAGGGGGTGACCGAAGATCCCGTACAGTCTGAAACTCTTGCCCTGGCATCTGCTTTTTTCTGACTGAAGATTGCCAGGGCTAGCCCAATTAACCTTCAAGCTTTTTGATGGAGAATTGGGCTTGTCTTTTTTCACACCAGATCGGAAGAGCACACGTCTGAACTCCAGTCACCGGCTATGATCTCGTATGCCGTCTTCTGCTTGAAAAAAAAAAACACAAA
>CAYMER010000089.1:0-3161 GCA_964389345.1 uncultured bacterium
TGGGAGTAGCGGACGCCTTTCTTGATCCATGGGGCGAGTTCTTTGCGTTTGTCCGCGAAATCCAGGACCGTGATGTTCTTGTAAGGAATGCGGATATGCTCGAGAAGGATCGGCAGGGCGCATTTGCCGACCGAGCCGAAGCCGATGCAAAGGACCTTGTGTTTAAATTCCATCATGAGCGTTCTCCCATTGTAACTTTGGTGTCAGTTCTCGACATTCGACATTTTCATTAAAATATCATTTGAAATGTCGAATGTCGAGAACTGACACCAAGGCTCACCTTTTCGGCGTGTGCTTTTCGCGAAGGCGTTCGAAAAATGTAATGTGAAGGCGACTGACGAACACACGCTCAAGTGCTAGCGCGAGCGCCACGATCACGGTTGCGATGATCAGGGGTACTTGGTGGGCCACCGGTTCTTTAGCGAGGAAGAGTTCATCGTAAAGATGGATCATCATGATCATGAGGAAAATGCCTGCGACCGTGATGTATTCATGATGCTTGATGATGCGACTCCAGAGAAAGGGATTCTTTTTAGGCGCCGCGTAAGGCGTCAACCGCGGAAGGAAGGACGGAACGTTCTGGCAATAATCTTCGTAAGGTTTTCCGAACATCTCTCGCAGATGTTTTTCTTCGCCTCGAATAGTCCCCGTATAGATTCCAAGAAATCCGGCGAGAAAAAAAGCCAGGATGATCCAGTTCCCGACGATTACAGCAACGCCTAATCCTAAGAAGAAGTTGCCGACATAAAGAGGATTGCGCACGAAGGCATAAGGGCCGCTCATGGCGAGTATTTTGCCTTTCTTTTCCACGAAGCCGAGAGCCCAAAAACGGATCAATTCGCCGACGATCAAAAGAACGATGCCCCAACGGAACGTCCGGTCGTTCATGTTGGAGCAAAGAAGCAGGATCGGGATCGATCCCCAGGCTAACAGGAGCCTTATTTTTTTAAATTTGAACCATCCGCTCAACGCCATGATACCTCCTTTTATACAGAGCGAGATTATACCGTAGCTTTCTTCAAGATGCAGGTTTTTTAAAAAAAATCTTGGAAAAAAGTAAGTTTTGGCTCAATATGGACGTTACTTAGTCCGAGCTATTTTTCAGCCTATTCTATGATGAGGAAACCATGGAAAAAGTGCCTGCAGGATTTGTAAAGAAACGTCAGGGATACGCGACCGAATCCCTGAGGCAGTGGGTCCTTTTCTTCACCCCGCTTAACACGATCCAGATCTTAGGATTTATTTTGATCTTCGTTCTTTCTTTCAGTTTTTCTGGAGCACAGGTCTTCCGGTCGTTCGATAACTGCTTCTACGATCAGTTTCTCAAATGCCAGCCCGCTCCCAAGGTCGATCCGGCAGTCGTCTATATCGGGATCGATCGGAACAGTTTGCAGGCCATCCGGCCTTTCCCCTGGCCGAAGCGTTATTATGCGGCTATGACCCGGATCCTTCGTGAGTGGGGCGCGAAGGCCATTGTGTTTAATCTTTTTTTCACGCAGGGGGCGGACACGTCGGAGGACGATCAGGCGCTTTTGGAAGAGTTCAAGAAAACGCCTAATTTTTATCTGCCGATCTCTTTTGAATCGGAAGGATTCAAGAACTATTATTACATAAACCAATCAGCGCAGGTTTATAGCGCGGCCGCCCGGGGGATCGGGCACATCAATTACAGCCAGGATCCCGACAACGTGATCCGGCGCGTGTATCCGTTCGTGAAGTTCAACAAAGAGCTCGTGCCTTACCTCGGGATCCGGGTCGCGTACGATTTTCTCGGAAAATCTGTACCGACGATCGAACGGTGCGATTTTCCACGCGACGACCAGAATAATCTTCTCATCCACTGGGCGAAGCGCTGGAATGCTTCCTCCGGTTATTATCCGTTCGTGGCTGTGTTGAACAGTTATGCCATGATCGAAAAGGGGAAGACAGCGCCCATCACCGCCAAAGATTTTAAAGGGAAGATCTGTCTCATCGGCATGACGGCTTCCGATTACAAGATCACGCCTCTTGAATCCGCGAGCCCGGGCATCGGAGCGTTAGGGAATATCATCAACACCATTCTAACCGGGCAATATATTCGCGTCGTTTCGCCCAAGGTCTCCGCCGTGCTTCTTTTTGGGGTCGCGTTTCTGGCCGGACTTGTCTTGATCCCTTTCCGGAGCGTGTTCTCGATCCTCTCGGCGTTGGTGATCGCGGGTCTTTGGATCCTGGTTTCTTTCGCTCTTTTCTCATGGGCCGGGATCTGGACGGGAGTCGCGGCCCCGCTTTTTTTGGTGGCGGCCTATTTTCTGATTTCCTTTGCGGTCATGAAAGTCAAGGAATACAAGGAACGGCTTTACTTCCTAAGCCTTGCAGTGCGGGATGAATTGACGGGGCTTTTTGTCATGCGCTACGTGAACACATTTCTGTCGCAAGCCCTCAATTACTCGCGGACCTTCCGGAAACCTTTCGCCGTGATCCTTCTGGATATTGACAATTTCCGCAAGATCAATGAGGCCTATGGTTTCAGGAACGGCGATGAGGTGCTCAAAAAAATCGCCGAGATCATCCAATATTCCATTCGTACCAAAGGCCGTGCAATGCCCGATATCGCGGGTCGCTACGGGGAAGAAGAATTTATTATCCTGCTTGTGGGTTACAACCTGGCGACCGCGACTTTCGGGGTGGCTGAGAGGATTCGTAAAGCGATCGAACGCGTCGAATTTCACACCACAGACGGGCAAACCTTCAAGGTCACCACCAGCGCCGGGGTTTCGGTGTTGAGTCGTGATGAAAAGAATCCTCAGAAGGTTGTCGAGCGCGCGCAGGAAGCCCTCCTCAAAGCCAAAGCGAGCGGGAAGAACCAGACCTGCATTCTTAACGATTAATAGTTCGTTCATTGCGTCCGCGTGACTTGCTCGCACAGGCACCGCAGGGATAGTTCGGAACCGATAAAAAGCTTTGCGCCTAGCTGTACAGCCGTTATGAAATTCGACATTCAGGACCGAAGATATTTTGCCGTATCTTGTGATAGTAGAATGAGTTTCAAAAAATTTTTTAGCTGTTTCATCCCAAAGTGAAAGGGATTCCCAAAGGTGAAGAGGTTCTTTTCGTTGTCCGGGTACTTTTCCTTGTTTTTCGCACCCCCCCCGCCCGTTTTGGCGCCCGCCAATACGTGGAAG
>CAYMER010000090.1:0-2824 GCA_964389345.1 uncultured bacterium
TCAGACGTGTGCTCTTCCGATCTCGCGGTGTAACGGTTGCTGGTTACACGCTTTCCGGCGCGGATGCTGGAAATTATAACGTTGTGCAGCCGGCGGGCCTCTCGGCAGAGATCACGAAGGCTTCGGTGACGCTCGCAGGGATCACAGCGGCGGGCAAGGTTTATGACGGGACGAAGGATGCGACAGTATCAGTTGCGGATGCTAAATTTTCCAGCATGGTTGCGGGCGATGATCTGACGGTTTCATCGATTGGGGTGTTCAGCGATAAGAACGTTCAAGAAGGTAAGACAGTCACTCTCACGAACGTGCTGGGCGGTGCCGATCTCGGGAATTATACGGTTACGGATCAAACGACCACGACGGCGGATATCACGGCGATCGTGACGGGGGCCGTGAGCGGTATCGGAAGCGGTATCTCGCTCGCGTTATCGAAGAACGGCTCCGAGCCGGTCACGACTACCACGACGGACGCGGACGGTTCCTTCAATTTCGGCGGTCATCTTTTCGTGAGCGCCGGAGATTCGATCTTGATCTACGTAACTGACGGGTCGCATACCGCGAACTTGATTGGCACCGTTTCGGCACCGGAGAATGTTACGAACCTCACTCTCGCGAACGGTCAGGTATCGGTCGGAAGCGCTAACTCTGTGAATATTGCCTCAACTTATTCGAATTCTGATTTCACTCGCGCCAAGGAATCCTTAACGGACAATAACATTCATTATTCTGTGGCGAGCAACGCGCTCACGGTAAGCGGTGCGGATCTTTATGTGCCGCAGGGCGTTGTCTTTACTCCGGGCGGGGATGTCGCCGTGACGGGTGATCTCAGTGTGGAGGGAACGTTGGATGCCGGTCAGCATTCGATCTCTGAGGGTGGAAACTGGAGTTTTGACAACATCACGAATCTCGGGAATGTTGCCTTGACCGTGAGCGGGGACATTGTTTTAAACGGCACTCATTTTAATACTTTAACCGTCTCCGGCGACTACTCCTTCGCGGACGCGCTGGCGGTGGACGGGAACTTGAACTTAACGTCCGGTATGCTTGATCAGAACGCTGCTTTGGCGATTACCGGGGATTATAACCAGACCGGTGGAGCGTTTAGAACCCAGGATCCCGTAGCTCATACTTTTACAGTTTCGGGAAGTTTCTCGGTTCCGGATTATCAAGAGGGCACATTCAACCGGTTCGGACCGGTTCCTTTGGGCGATCCGATCCCGGTTCGTGACGTCTATGATCTTCAAGCGATGAAAGGTTATCTCGGAGGTCATCACTTCCAGCTTGTGAATAATATAGATGCTTCTTTGGCTGCTGCATGGAACTCAGGCGCCGGCTTTGTTCCGATCGGCGATTCGACCTACGCTTTTACGGGAAGTCTGGACGGGAACGGAAAAGTGATCTCGAATCTGGAGATGCACCGTACGGGGAGCGAATACCAAGGGCTTTTCGGGAATATCGGTTCCACGGGCAGTGTTTTCCAGTTAGGGCTTGAAGACGTTAGCATTTATGGTGGCAATTATGTCGGCGGATTTGCCGGCTTGAATGCCGGCAGTTTATTGAATGTCTACACCACAGGTCCTCATACGGTGAGCGGTGTGAATTTCGTGGGCGGTCTTGTAGGCGGTAATACGGGAAGTATCGCGAATGCTTATTCGAGCGCTCGTGTTACCGGAACTGCGGATGTTGGGGGGCTCACGGGAAGCAATAGTGGAACGATCAACAAAACCTACGCGATGGGATATGTTACGGGCGGCTCTCGTGCCGGCGGTCTTGTGGGTTCTGGCAGTGGGACCGTGACGAACTCCTTCTGGGATAAGGAAATAACTGGACAGACGGCGAGCGCGGGAGGCACTGCCGGCAAAGCTGTTCTTATGGTGGCCGATTTAGCGGGTTATGAGACAGAGGATCCTGACACGGCTTTGGACACGAGCTCTCCGGACATGATGAGTTCTTCGACTTACACGAGCTCGGCGGACGCAAATTCGAAATGGGATTTTGAGAACACCTGGGTGATGGATGAGGGCGGGACGTATCCTCACTTTCAGTTCCGCTATCCGAATGGAGTGCGTGGGGTTGGGGGACATGTTTACATAGTCACGACCACGGATGATATTTCAACGACGAGTGTGGCCGGCGCGGGGCAAAATGTTTCTCTTTATTATTCAACGACGGAGCATGGCGCTGAGATAGATCTTAATTACACGGTGGGGACGGGCGCCTCGAGCCGGTATTACGGAGTGCTCGACAAAAACGTGTTGGACAAGAGCGTGGTGGGAGAAACGGCTTTTGTGATCGGGAAGAGTTTGAATGGCAATTCCAAGATGTTGGCCGGGGATGGCAGTGTTTATCCCCTGGATATCTGGGGGACTGAGACTCATACGCTTGTCCGTCCGAACATTCCTACGAACCTGGACGTCGCTATTCCCACGGGGTCGATCACGGAAGTTGTGGACCGGACCCTGGTGGATTCTGTGATCATTCCTGTGAGCACTCCTTCGGTGGGGACTTCGCTCCCAACGGTCACGATCGTTGACCAAACCGGGACCGGGGATGCGGATCAAAATTTCGCGGATTTCTCGAATCTGGTAGGCGGTGTTCCTTCTGTACCCGTGACAGAACCTCTTGTGGCGCCGCCTCCTTCTTCCGACGAGCAGAACGCGGCGGCGGAGGCCGAGATATCTGAATTCTCGAATGACACGTCGGAGACCTCCGAAGAGATGGACATTCCTTTCGAAGAACCACCGCCGACAGGCCGTGAACCTGTTCCTGTGGTGGAAGAGGAGAAATCTTCTTCTGAGACCGCGGAGACAAAGGTTTCCTCTGA
>CAYMER010000091.1:0-6384 GCA_964389345.1 uncultured bacterium
GAGTGCCTGCATCTCGAAAAGGGGGATGCCGTTTTCCGCTCATCTCAAGGAGAACTGCCTATAAGGGCACTCGCAGAATACTCCATGACCGGCAGTCTTCATGACATGATCCGGGAAGAGATCAAAGAGGTGGTGGAATCCAAAACTCCGGGTGCGTGGCAGAATAGCAAGCTATTCGCTTCGTGCGGTGGCGGGGGCGATCCGTGTGACGATGATTCTGATTTTGACGATGATCCGGATCCGGACTCCGATGATGACCCGCAAATAGATCCGGGAGAAAACCGGGATGGCGGCGATGATGATGAGGAGGACGAAGGCCGATGATCCGGCAGACGCCTCTCAAAACCATCCGGGCTTACTGCCTTCAATGCGCCGGAGGGCATCCCAAAGAGGTTCGATACTGTTCCGTCCAGGAATGTCCCTTGCATTTCTATCGTTTCGGGACAAATCCGCACCGGCAGGGTGTGGGACCCGGAAGGATCATTTTCCGCAGGGAAACCGTTGTTGAGTCGGCAAAAATCTCAAAAGAATCAGAATAAAACGAAGATCTGGAAAATCACCAACCCTAGGGAAAGGAGGTTAGGAAAAGATGAAACAACAAAAATGATTCAAAAGAAAGGCCGGTGGCTACATCGGAAACCGATTCGTTTTGAAGTGAGGATCGTTGCATGCGGCGTTTATCCCGAGTTGGACCGTAATCCCGGAAATTTCTTTGTGCAGATGGCAGAGGATGATCGCGAGGATGAATTTGTGGAGATCTTGGGACATTTGTGGGCGGAAACAATCCGCGGAGGCTCGAAAACCCCGGCGGAGCCAGCGAAAGATCAAAGCGGATTACAGGTTGCAAATGCATAGATAATGAGTATATTGTACTCATGCGAATAATCCGGAGAGAGCTACGGTGAAGAAAACCAGAAGATGGAACAAGATCACAACGATTCATCACTTCAAGAATTTAGAAACGGTTCGCGTTTTTGGGATCGCAAGGGTTTCTACTGATAAGCAAGCTAAGTACGGAGAATCTCTTGAGCATCAACGTGAAGTGATCTCGAATTGGGTCAAATCCAAGGCAAGCATCAATGTGCCACAGGAATGGAAGGTCGTTGATCTTTTCATTGAAAATGATGATAAGGATGGTGTCAAAAGAGGCAGAACAGCGACTAAACGGGAAGGAAGACACGGCCTTTCGAAAGCACTTGAGCTTGCGAAGGCGCGTTTAGTTGATGTGGTCGTGGTTACGAAACTGGATCGCATTGCCCGAAACGTTAAGGATTACATCGATATTTCCGCCGAGTTTAACGAAAACGACGTGGCGTTGGTCTGTCTTGATCTCGACATTGATACATCAACGCCTGATGGCCAGATGATCATGCGGAATCATGCGAATCTGGCCCAATGGCAGGCGGAACGCATCGCTCAATATAGTGTGGAGACTGTGAGGCGCCATGCGAAGCAGGGAAGACCCCTTGGCTCTCCGCCGATGGGATATCGTGTTATCCATCAAGCTGATGGCAAACACACGTTGAAACCTGATCCGGTATATCAAAAACACATCGAAGTCATTGATAAGCTTTATCTGACTTCTCAGAGTCTGGATCGGGTGGTTCGAGAGCTTCATAATAAAGGATATAAAAGCCCCAAAGTGAAAACATACTCGAAGCCGCAAGTCTCACGGATTCTTCAGAACATCCGCTACACGGGACGACAGGAATATGATGGCGCGGTTTATGACGGTAACTGGCCGTCTCTTCGGTCTTTTGCTACTCAAGCCATGATCGAAAAGATCTTTAACCGGAATCGGAAACATCGTCGCAGCATCACTCGCCCTATGCGTTATGCTTATCTTCTTCAAGGGTTACTGAAATGCCCTCATTGTCACTCGAGCATGACTCCGAAATCTGGAACGGGAAGAAAGGGGAAAAACTATCCGTATTATCTGTGCGTGAAAGCAGATAAGACCGAGGGTATCGATTGCGAGGAAATATATCTTCCGGCGGAAACGATAGACAATGCTGTGATCGAATATTTGAAAGATCTTCGCTTGAAACCCGGTGTCATTGAAAAAGTTATTGGAAAAGCAAATGATTCGACTTCCTCGCGAATAGGGCATATCCAGAAAGACCTTGAGCGGGTGCGCGAGAAGCTGAAAGAGATCCGCACTAAAATCTCGAACTTGGTGGACATTCTTGCTGACAAAGGCGTTTCCCAGCTTAAGGCGATCAAGGGAAAACTCGAGACTCTGGATCAGGAAGAAAAAGAACTTATGCTTGAGGAAAAACGATTGGATCAAGAAGCGAGGGCTGAAAAAGCCCAAGCGTCAGCCGCCCACCAGCAGATCCAAAGTCTCAACCTTTTCAGCGACTTATTCCGCTTGAACAAAGACCGCCCGGAAAAAATCAAAATGATCCTCCCGCGTTTTGTGAACTTTGTGGTTTGCCATATGACGGACAAGCAAAAAGGGATCGGAAGACTTGATGTCGGTCTTTTTGGTAAGCCGTTTATTGGTGACGGCAATGCGGAGATATGGAACGAGGCGCTGCAAGAACTGGCTGCTCATTGTCAAAAGGAGGCTAATGCTTCAATTCCCACCGGAGCAGCAAACCCCCTGTGGTCCAGAGGGTTGCTGGTTCGTCCGGGAGTAACAACTGGGGCGGTCGACGGGAATTGAACCCGCGACCCCAAGATCCACAATCTTGTGCTCTAACCAACTGAGCTACGACCGCCATGATCTTCATTAATTTAAAAATCAGGAAATCATGACTGTCCTGGCTCGCCGTCCTATAAATAAAAACAAGAGCCAGGGCGCCATGAATATGAAAACAGGCTCGCATTATAACGAAAAAAGTGTTTTAGGGAAGGATAAAGGCATATAATAAAGCTACTGAAATACAGTTTCGCGAACTTCTTTTGGAGGTTTTCATGAGAGAATTTCTAGTGGGTGTGTTGGTGGTTGTCATGGCGATGGTGCTTTCCGGGATCGGGATTCTTCTTTTGCCGTTTTTGCTTGTGTTCGGCATGTTTCTCCGGCTTGCTGTCGGACTGGTTGTTTTGTTGTTGGCGGTATGGCTGATCGGGAAAGTAACACTCTTTTTGATTGACGCTCTCAGGAAAAAAGCGGACAAGCCAGTCTAACGGAGGCTCCATGAAACGGTTGATGACGGCAAAGCAAGTGAGCGAATTAATTGAGGTGAAACCCTCCACGGTCTATCAATGGGTGCATCTCGGGCTCATCCCTTATGTGAAGCTCGGTAAATGTGTGCGTTTCAAAAAGGCGGAGCTTTTCCGCTGGATCGACAAGAACTTTCGCAGAGAACGTATTTCCTTCCGATCTGTTGAAAAAACACTCAGCAAATATCCTTCTCCGAAGCAGAAAGAATTCTTCGAGTTAGAATGATTAAGAGCCGGGGAATGGGGAACGCTGAACGGCTAACGAAGGCGTTTCGCAGTCTTCAGCTTTTAGAGGTTTTTCGTTCCCCGTTCCCCGTTCCCCGAATGTATTCCGGTAGTTGTCTTGCTTTTCCCTTCAATAAGCCTACAATAAAGCCGTAAATAAGAGTGCTAGAGTCACTTGTTTTGCATCCTAGCGGCAACTAGGAGGTGTTGTATGACAGAGCCCCAGAGGCATAAGCTGGTCGCTAGCGGCGCTTTAGTGGTGACCGCATGCCTGATCCTTTATTTGATCGTGTTCGGGTTCCATTCTTTTGATCCGAAGAGTCTGATCCTTTTCGTCGGATTTTTTGCGATGGCCGCGAAGCTTTCTACGATCAAACATAAACACAATCCGATGATTTAACGCCGTACGGCGTTTCGCGTACGGCGAAAGGTTTCTGGCGCCGTACTCCTTACTCCGTACACGTTGCGCGCGTTCTCCCTTGTAAATCCTCCTCTCCTTAAGTACACTACTCAAATTATGAAAGAAGAAATCGTCGCGCTCAAGGACCGCATCACGGATCTCAAGGAAAAACTCCAAGAGATAAGGGGGTATCTTTGACCTGGAGGCCCAGGAGCGTGAGATTTCTAATATCAATGAGAAAATGACCGCGGCAGATTTCTGGGATCGTCCGAAGGACGCTCAGGTCACGGTTGAACGCCTCAAAGTCCTCAAAAAAGTCGTCGATCCCTGGCACAAAGCCCATCAAACTTCCGGAGATCTTCTGGAACTCATTGGGATGATGGACGAGAACCAAGAAGAATCCCTGAAGGAGCTTCAGGAAGATGTCGCGAAACTTGCACGGGAAGTCGAACTCCTTGAATTCCAGCGACTTTTGTCGGGCCATTTTGATCCCAATAACGCGATCGTAAGCATCAACTCCGGAGCGGGCGGGACCGAGGCCTGCGATTGGGCGCAAATGCTTTATCGTATGTACACGCGCTGGGCGGAACAGCACGATTATGTTATTCAAATGGTTGATTTGATGCAGGGGGAAGAGGCCGGGATCAAGAGCACGACTTTTATCGTACAGGGTGCTTATGCGTATGGATACCTCAAGGCCGAATCGGGCGTGCACCGGCTCGTGCGCATCTCGCCCTTTGATGCCAACAAACGCCGTCATACTTCGTTCGCGTCCATGGATGTGATCGCGGAGGTGGACGATATTCCCGAGATCGAGATCAAAGACGACGATATCCGGATCGACGCCTTCCGGGCCGGCGGTGCGGGAGGTCAGCATGTGAACAAAACCTCGAGTGCAATCCGCATCACGCATCTTGCAACCGGGATCGTAACGCAGTGCCAGAATGAGCGCTCCCAGACTCAGAACAAGCAAGTGGCGATGAAAGTTTTGAAAGCGCGGCTTTATGAAAGGCTGCTCCAGGAAAAAGAAGCGGCGCTTGCGACACAATACGGGCCCAAGAAAAAGATCGAATGGGGTTCTCAGATCCGTTCTTATGTGTTTCATCCTTATACGATGGTCAAGGACCACCGTACGGATTTTGAGACTTCGAACGGGGACGCGGTGATGGATGGCAAGCTGGATGAATTTATCGAAGCGTATTTGAAACAGAATGTCTCAAAATAGTACGGCGTACGGGTTCGGAGTACGGCGAATTTTCTCGGTACGCCGTACGCCTTACTCCTTAATCAGGGAGATTAAAATGAAGAAGCTGATGCAACTCGGTTTGATTTTGATGACTTGTTTTATTCTCTCCGGCTGTGTCGTCCAGGTCGAGGACGGTCAGGTCGGTGTGAAAAATGATTTTGGGCACATTCGCGACGAAGTTCTGAACGCCGGCTGGCATTTTTTTGTACCCGCAGTCACCCAGATCGAATTATGGAACGTGAAGTTGCAGGAGCTGAAAGAAACGGCGGAGGTGCCTTCTTCCGAAGGGTTGATCTCTCAGCTGGATATCTCGATCATGTACCATGTGCCGGCCGATAAGGCGAGTTTTGTCCGTAAAAAGATCGGTCCTTATTATGTTTCAGTCGTGTTGGAGCCTTATGTCCGAGAGTCGATCCGAAACGTTGCGAGCGGCTACGCGGTGAAAGCCCTCTACAGCGAGGCGGGGCGTAAGGAGATCGGCAAGAACATCCTCTCTTTTCTGCAGGGAAAGCTGGATGAGAAGGGGATCATGATCCAGGACGTGCTTTTGCGGGATGTGAAACTGCCGCCCTCATTTTCGCAGTCGATCGAATTGAAATTAAAAGCCGAACAGGAGGCCCTTCAAAAGGAATTTGAATTGCAAAAAGCCAAAAAAGATGCCGAGATCGAAGTGGCGAAGGCCGAAGGCGTCGCGAAAGCCAACCAGATCATCGGGGATTCTCTCAAAAGCAATGACTCCTATTTGAAGTATTTGTGGATCCGGGGGCTTAAGGATACCAAAGGTCAGGTGATCTACGTGCCCACCGAAACCGGTCTGCCGATCCTGGAAGCGTCGAGAAATCAAACAAAATAAATAAAGTACGGCGCAAGGCGTACGGCGTACCACGCAAAACACGCCGTACTCCGTACGCCGTACACCTTACGAGGGGAAATGCTCAACTATATTTTAAAAAAGATCTTCGGGACGCAGAACACCCGCACATTAAAACTGCTTTGGCCGGTCGTGGCCGAGGTGAATGCGTTTGAGCCGGACATTCAGAAGCTTACGGATGCGGAGCTTCGCGCCAAGACCGATGAGTTTAGAAAGCGGCTCAAGGACGGGGCAACGCTCGATGATATTCTTCCCGAGGCTTTCGCGGTGGTGCGCGAAGCTTCGGTGCGCACGACCAAGATGCGTCATTTCGATGTGCAGATCTTGGGCGGCCTCGTACTTCACAAGGGCAAGATCGCCGAGATGTCCACCGGTGAAGGAAAGACGCTTGTCGCCACACTTCCGGTTTATTTGAACGCCCTCGAAGGCAAGGGCGTGCATCTTGTCACCGTCAACGATTATCTGGCCCGCCGC
>CAYMER010000092.1:0-2690 GCA_964389345.1 uncultured bacterium
TCAAAAAGCAGAACCCCGTCTGCTCCGACACCCTGATGCTGACGGCAGATCCCCTGGGTAAAAGCGACCGTGTCCTTCACGATCCCGCGGCGGTTGTCCACCACCACAAAATCGTTCCCCGAAGCGACCATTTTATAAAAAGGAATAGAGTTGTTCATAGATAAGTCCTTAGCTGGCTTGAATTTAAGTGGCGGTATTGTATCAAAAAACCGGGGAACGGGGAACAAAAAGGGGACAGGCATTCAGTGATTGCCTGTCCCCTTTTCGGCGAACGGAAAACACCAATCGAAAAAGCTTTTTCGCTCCCCGTTCGCCGTTCCCCACCAAAATCATACCAAGATGATTTTGGTGGGTTCAAATCCGTTGAAGTTGGGGACGGCGCTTGCCAAGTAATAGGCGCCAATATTCTTGACGTAGACCACGTCGTCGGCATAAAGTTCGGGCAGTTCTTCGCTGACGGAAAGGATATCAAAAGAATCGCAAGTGGGCGGTGCGACATAGCGGGATTATATCGCCCGCCCCCCGCCCGCGCGACCAAAAAATCCGTAGTTTTTCACTTTGGATTAGGGAGGGGCATTACACCAGCCTGTACTTTCTCTTAAGAAAACTCCATAATGATACAGAAATGCTAATTCCTGGTAAGCATTCATGATTTTTTAACGAAACACATCGTCAAGGAGGATTTATGGGAGAACAGGACAAGGGAAAAGAGAGAGGTTCACAAAAGAAAGCCCCGAAACGCTCGCTGATGGAAAAACGAAAAGATAAGCAGGAAAAACGCGATAGCAAGAAATTTTAAGAAGTCCGGGGCGATTAATTAGCTGCACACAAAACCGGGAACAGTTCAAGTCGACCATTCAGAAAATGAAATAAGAGACTTGGACCGTTCCCGGTTTTTATTAAACGAGGATGATCTTCGCCGGTTCAAATCCGTTGAAGTTGGGGACGGCGCTGGCGGAGGAATAGGCGCCTATGCTCTTGGCGTAGACCACGTCGCCGGCATAAAGCTCGGGGAGTTCTTCGCTGTTGGAAAGAATATCAAAGGAATCGCAGGTGGGTCCGGCGAGCGTGCTCATGTACTTGGGGCCGCGGCGCAGGGTCTTAAACTCGTACTTACAGTGATCAAAGACCATCCCTGAAAAATCCTGATAAACTCCGTCGTTCAAGTAATAAAAATTCTGGTTATCACGAAACGCCCGGCCGATCACCTGGGTCACAAGGATCCCCGCCGGGCCCGCAAAAAAACGTCCCGGTTCCGCAATGAACTCGATCTGTTTTGAAAAAAGCGCCTTCATCTGCTTGCGGATCTCGGCGGCCATACGTTCGAAATTGATGCCGATCTCGTTTTCAAAATGCTGGATCGGAAACCCGCCGCCGATATCCACGATCTTAAGCGGCATATCGTTCTCTTTTGCCTCCCGGAAGATATTCGCCGTGAGCTCAAGCGCCTGCAGATAATTCTCCACATTCGTCGACTGCGACCCGACATGAAAGCTGACACCTTTGGGCACGAGCCCGAGGTTCTTCGCCTTGCGAAGCAGGTAAAAAGCCTGGTCCGGTTCCGCGCCGAACTTAAGCGAAAGCTGCACGACGCTCCCACGGTTCGCGACCTTGATCCGTACGATCACATGAGCCTTGGGAAAATTCTCCGCGATCTTGTAAAGCTCGGCTTCGTTATCAAAGGTCATGAGACGCACACGACGACGCCGGGCCGTGATGAGATCTTCTTTTGATTTAATGGTGTTGGCAAAAACGATTCGGCTTGGAGACACGCCGTACTTCAGGACCGACTTCATTTCCGCGGCGCTCGCCACATCAAAATTCGCGCCAAGCTCGGCAAAAGTCTTCACGATCTTCGGATGCGGGTTGGCCTTGATCGCGTAGTAGGGCGTCACTCCCGGCAGGGCTTTTTGAAAACGGGCGAACTGTTTCTCGAGCACGCTCTTGCGGATCAACATGAAGGGAGTTTTATGCTTCTTGAGCATGGTCCGGATGAGATTCTCGACCCCGGAAATTTCAGCCGTCTTGGGTTTTGAGAGAAGCGTTTGACCACTGCCGTTTGAGGCGGGTTCTTTCATCAAGTAGGGGCTAGCGCTCCATGAGGAATGTCGTGAACTGCCACATATCTTTTTCTTTTGGGACTGTCGCACCGAACTTCAGGTATTTCCCGTTCAGATTCGCGAGAGGCGTCCAGTCCGAGGGAATGGACACGAAAGGAATGATATAAGGCACCGCAAAATCGAGGATAAACTCATGATCGATGTCATCCGGAAGAAGGAATCCTTCCCGCGGGTTCTGGATCATCCAGAGCGCTGCGGCGACGACCGAGACCGCCACCTGAAGCGTAGTCGCTTCTTGATGTGGAACGAGTTTTCGCGTCGTGTGGATATCAAGAAGACTGCCGCACCACCAGGACTTGAAATCATGGCCCATGAGAAGCACGCCGAGCTCATCGCGACCTTCCGTAATGTCGTCGGCAAGAATCCGCTGCTTTTCCTGCATCCGGTACTGGCGCATTTTGAGTTCATGCAAAGAATTGATCGCGGAATCCGAAGGGCAGTACGCGTAATGAACCGTCGGACGATAAACGGCTTTGCCGTTCTTCCACACCGTAAGCCGGTCGGAGATGCTGAACGCCTCACCGTGGCGAATGACCATCCCGTTGATCTCACCGCACGGAACCCACGACC
>CAYMER010000093.1:0-3034 GCA_964389345.1 uncultured bacterium
ACAAGTACATCTTGTTCCTTTCGCCGCAGGGCCGCCAGGCTTTCGTCCTGCACTCATTGGTCCGAGCCTCGCAGGCGGAATTCGCAGGGACAGAACCCGCGCGCCAGCAGGTCTATGCGGCGGCCCGCTCCGAAGTCGCTGGCGAATTAGCCAGACTGAACGGTAGTGCCGCAGAGCTTAAAAAACTCGTCGAAACCTACCTCGGTAACGGAAAAACCGAATACGCCCGCGCTGCTGTGGATCTGGCACGGGAATCGGGCAACTTTAACGCCGGTACCGGCAGAGACGTAGTCGACGCGCTTACCGCCAAGGTTTCGTTCGACGGGAATGCCGTGGCCATGGAGCGGATTGTCGAGAAATTTATCATGAATAATTCGGACGTCGCTCGCGCCTTTCTCGCAGATCTAGAATCTATGGGCATCCTGGCTCGCGCTGGCCTGGATCTGGAGACCGCACTTGCCGCCGGTCAGGGCTTTGCCACGCAGGAAGTATTGAGGGACCTCACGGATCGTGTTACGGAAGCTTACAGCGGGGATCCTGCCGAGGTTCAGGCGGAATTACGGGATTCTGCGCGACGGAGCGCGTACTTGGAAAGCATGTCACGCGAATATCTGGCTCAAAAAGAGATCCCGCGGGCGCTTGCCGCGGTCCGCGAAGCGTTAAAATCCGTTGAAAAAGGCTCGGAAGCCGAAACCCGCCTCAAAAAACTTGAGATCGACATCCAGAAAGAAAACCCGTTCAGTTCCTGGACGCTCGGCCCCGAACTTACGGTAGACCTTGATATCACCGGGATCCTGAGCCGGGTCGGAGAAACGATGACGGACGGCCCGCGTGATGCGGCAACGGTGCTTGCGCTGATGCGCGAGGGCCGCCTCCCGGCGGAATTCACGAAGCGCCTGACGGCCCAGCTTGCGCGGATGTTTCTGAACGAATACACCGTGGCGGAGTTCGCCAAGACGCCGGAATCAGTCGAAAAAGGAAAACTCTTTGAAGCCATCGCGACGGGCCGGATGAAACAGTATGAAGGGCGCCGCCTGAGCGAAGTCGTGAAGGAGTTGAACCTGAGACCCGATGTGATCACCGACCGGCTTGGCAACATGGTCGTGGATCGCGAGCTCCAGAACGGGTTCGTGAGTTATTTCTCGCTCGTGAACGGCATGGGCCGTATCCTGAGCTCCGTCGTGAAGCAGATGACGCTTGAGAACCTGAACAGGGAAACGATCACCAATCTCACGTTCCGTCTCAAAACGGTCTTGGGCGATCTTACGCTCGACAGCTTGGCCGTCTCCCTGCTTTACGGAACAAGCGGCCGCAAGGGCTATGAAGCGTTCCTGAAGGCCGTGCAGCGGATCGAAGAACTGCACGTCCAGGTCAGGAGCATGCTGTGGCCGATCCTCCGCGCTAAGATCATGGAAGGCAGCGTGAAGACCTGGGAAGAGGCGCTCAGGATGACGCTTGAGGTCATGCCGGTGGATGCCACGGAGCGCGCCGCTGTGGAAATGATCAAGAAATTTTACATCGACCTTCTCACTCCCACCGTGGACGGTCCCTCGGTGTCGAGAAGTGAACGGACCGAAGCTACGGAAGTAAAAGGCTCCGCCGATCTTCGCGATCTGTTCGAGACCCGCTTCGGGTCCCGCGGCCAGGCACTGCTCGATGCTTTCTCCGGGTTCCGGAAAGATTTAAAAGAAGCCGGCGGCGCCAAAGTCGATGCCGCGACGCGTCAGAAGCTTCTTGATGCCGCGTTCGAAAAATGGACCAACCTCGTCACCACCGAGAAGCTCTCCATTGAGATTGATCGCATCGCAGTCGAGAATCCCGAAGCCAGCAAGATCTACGAGATCCGTATCGGGGAAGGGATCTACCGCCTGACGGGGCAGGAGATCCTGAGTTTGCGCGTTGCGGCGCAGGAATTCCTGAGCAATCTCGCCCAGGCCGTTCGGATCATCGACGTCGAGGGTATCCGCTATGTCGAAATGAAAAAAAGAGCCGCGACGCTGGAGGCGAAAGTCAAACTCTTAACCACCGAACGCGATACGGCGATGACAAATTGGAAAAAAGCCAAGGTTGGCGCGAGTTATTTATTCTCGCCTTTTGGTGATCTCGGATCGAGAAACAAACGTCTTCAGACGGCCGAAGAAACCCTGAATATAGCCCAGGAAGCTCTGGCGAAAGCCCAAAACGATCTTTCGATCTGTTCGGCGTATCTTCGGGAGGGAACACCGTTCATCGAACGCATCGAAAGCTTCTATTTCGCGGTCACGGGCAAATCCCTCAAACTTTTTGACGACAAGACCGGGGAGCGCATCATGACGGTCGGCCGGGCGATCCACGAGGGGCGTTTTGGCGATAAGTCCCAGGTGAGCGCAACGCTTCTTGCCGCGGTCCAACGGTTGAAAGACATTTACAAAGCAAGTCCGGAACTGAAACAGAAGATCCTGGATGCTTTAAAGGAAAATGACGAAGCGAAATCTTTCGAGGCGATCAGCAAGATCACCGGAGAATTAGGCGTGGAATTTGACAAGGTCTGGAAATCACTCGACCCAGTCCGCGCTCAGAACATGGAAGCGGAGCTGGCTGCAGAATTAACGGCTAGAAATCTTACCCGGGAAAGCGCGGAAGGGCAGGAGCTTGTGCAGCAACTCGCCAAGAAATACGAGGCCGTGTTCAAAAACCTCCGGAATTATGTCTTCCTCTCCACGGTGATGGAGCTCGTCAAGGATTTCGCGGCCGACGGCAAGGACGGCACCGTCGACGTCGGATCGATCTTTGGAAATGGCAAAGAAGCGGCGATTGTTGACAGAAAACCGGTTATGATCGAAAAAGGCGGCCGGAACTCCGAGTCGGAAGGCAACACCGAACGTCCCGCCCCCGATCTTTTCTGGCGCGGTGAAACGATCCTGATGACCGCGATGGGGATCGATATGGGTCTTGATATCTCGGCCGGGACCGGCGTGGGAAAGACTTTTGCCTCGCTCCTCGGCGCAGCGTTTTACATGGCGAACCACAGCGACCCGCTCCTCGGGAACAAGCG
>CAYMER010000094.1:0-6361 GCA_964389345.1 uncultured bacterium
TGGTCATCCTACCAAGAAAGAAATCTCTCTGGCTGTTCGATTGCGGGCTCAAAGACTGAATTGTGAAGCCGTGTTGAGGGTAATCGATGAATCCACGCTCGCCATAGCCGCAGACAAAAAAGTTCCCGGGGTTTTCGGCCATGGCACGGGTTGCGAATTCTCCGAATGATATTTCGAAAGCATCTGAAATTTTAACGAGCTTGTCGGAGGCTGGGTCTTTTACCCTTCCAGCGATGATGTTATGAAGGTTCTTCTCGTTGATGCCCGTTTTCTTGGCGAGCCAGCTCACGGGCATAGGCGATGGTGAGTCCGATTTCTGAACCAGCAGGGACTTGATGGCCTTGCCCCAGAGCGGTGCTCGCAGGGGCCGCTTGCCAACATTCTTTTCCACGAGGTCTTTTCCCATTTCGTCGTACATGGCCCCCTCCCGTTGTTCGTTCTTCAAGTTTTTTAAAATAGCAAATCAGTCTCTTTCCTTACTTAGAAGGATAACATAGGTTTTTAGGTTTGACAAGGTTACCGAAAGGTATTTTAAAAGAACAGTCCGCCGAACCCTTGCCCTTCCGATTTTAGGGTGTTATGCCTCTGAGTAGAGGACAAGAAAATGACGGAACTAAAAATAAGTGCTAGCAAAGAAAGAGCAGGCCAAGAAGTGAACGGGACGGCAATCCGTGGCCTGAGGGAACGGCATCTTGTTTTGGAGGAGCAATTGCTCGGCCAATTGTTCAAAGGCTACTTCAACAACAAGATGACGGTTCTCATCTTTCTCATCCAAGTCAAACAGCATAAACCCGAAGCGAGGGTCGTAAACGGGGTGTGCTGTTTCTTGGATGATCTTTACCACCACATGCTTGCGGATTCAAAGCAGAAGCGGTTTCGCCGGGTCTTTGTATGGCTCAAGCGATTCATCCAGAAGCTTCCCAATGTGAAAACCTCGCAAAGGGGCCGGGCCCTCGATTTCGTTCAAGCCCTCTATGAGGCCTTTGGCTTACACCCAAAATCAGGAGTCGCAGGAGAGTAAATATGAAAATCCAGAAGAAGACGTTCAGGAAAATCACGAGGAGATACGCCGCGCTTTACCGTCTATTCGTTCATTATCGCAAGCGGATTAGCATGGTTGAATTAGAACTTGGTGGAGAGCTCCATGCTTGCTGAAATGAAAGAACCGCAAGGGTCCATTCCTTATCTGGACAAAGCCTCCAACAACGTCCACTTTGAGTACCGAGTTTTTCCGTTCCCCTCTTTTTATTTCATCAATGAAACGACAACATTGCTTTTGAATATTCTCGAACGCAATGCTTTGAAGTTTCAAATGCCCAAGGAAACCATATCGTCTCTTCTTATGGGTCAAAATGAATTTCTTGGGCAGTCTCTTTCGGGGATGCCTGTCGATGTCCTAATGCATTGGGTTTACGCCTCTATATCTATCAAGTGTTACGTTCTTTCTCAGGATGAGGAAGAGCGATTGAACGCAAGAAAGCGGTTATTAAATCTTCGGGAGACGCTTCATCTTGATGAGTTTTTTGGTAAACGGAAATCGTTCAGAGCGAGGGAGCACAAAGACGGCACGGATCATTCGGAAGCGTCTTAATTAAGTCACTGGCAGGGCGAAAAAATGTTGGAAATAAGCGAAATGCCTATGGCGGAAGCGAGAAGAATTACCCGCCACCGTATGCTAAGGGAATACGGAGAGAATCTTCTTCAGCGACGCAAGGAACGGGGGATTACCAAGATTGAGCTCTTCGAGCGAACCGGCGTTCCTTGTAAAGAGATCGCTGATGCCGAGAAGGGATTAATAGACCTTACGGAAGATCAGAAGTGGCGCGTCTCGAAGTTCCTGCGCCGTCAGAAGATCATCTGATCTGCCAGATGGTAATAGGAATAGAGACTAGTCTATTATAGTTAGATTATTTGTACAATTGGTTTTAAACTCCCTTGTTTTAATTTAAGTCGGCAGGTATGTCTTAGGTAAGAGAAGAAGCAGGGCTGGCTATGGATTTAGGTGTGATCATAAGGGAGGCACGGCGCACTTTCACACAAACAGCCCTGTGACGAGTGTTCATGATACTTATGCACCGGCCTCTTTAAAGGCATTAAGAAGCGGCCGAGCGGAAGGGAAAAGGAAGCTATTTCAAAAGCTGATAAGGATGAATATTCAACGCTTTAGCTATCTTGCAAATTGCGGGAACGGACGGCAGATCGGTTTGAGAAACCAGTTCAAGGCGCTGCCAATAAGCGGTAGTAATCTCGGCTCGCTCGGACGCCTGTTCCTGCGTCATGTGACGCTTTTTCCGGTATTTTCTGATGTTGGTGGCGATGGTGCTTTTGATCTTCATAATGGCGGTCATTATGGAGGAGATTACCTCTGGGGAACATTCACCCGGAGGTAGTGTTCCGGAAGGATCGGAAGGGAAGCAAAGATAGTAAATTTGTATCATTGGCCCTGTGACAAGCCCATGCGGGGGTGAAGACTGCCCGCGAACGAGGGTGGGACTTGTTGCAGGGCTTTTTTTATGATCCTTCGCTGGTGGCGGATGCCGTGCGGTAATCGAAGAGGGTTTGCTGAATGCTATTATCGTCAGGTGTTACGGAGGTGAGTGATATGTGCGCAAACGAAGCAGGAGTTTTTAAAGCAAAAGCGGGGCTCCGAAGCGGATTCGAGTATATTCGATGCCCGAACCCAGGGTGTGACTATATCCTTTTTGAGGTCTCAAAAAGGCTTTGGCACCCTGGTGGTATCGAAAGGACGCTTTGTCCGACATGCGGTCATTCGGCTTCGTTTATCGCATGCCTTCAGTCAGAAAGTGATGCTGGGGCACTTATCGTCCGGTACTGCTGCCGTAAGTGTGAGATCTGTTTTGAAAGAACCATGGTCGGGGTCCGAAAATACTGCACGGGCTGCCATACTTACCAAAACATCTATTTCCCGCTCTCCTTGGCCCTTCCAGGCGGCATCCCAAGCATTCAGGAAACCGTGGTAGAAACCTGACGGACTGCTTAACACCCCTGCCTTTGATCCCGCACCCGGGCATGCCTCTTTGACGACCCTATACACCTATTTCAGGGTCTACCTCCCGCTCGACCACACTCTCTCATCTTAAATTTGGTACTCGAGAGCGTGGTCGAGCGGGGTTCTCGGCATGCCCGGGTGCGGGTTTCAAAAAAAAATTTGTAATATCTTCCTTCTCTCCTCTGCTTCCTGCCGGTGCGAATGCTTCTCCGAAGAATAATTCCCGAAATGTTCTTGAGAATTTATTTCTAGCTTAAAAATGTTCACAAACATTGAACAGTGCCTTCTTAACTCAATGTCCCATGAGAACTATAAATTTAAGACCAGTCCAAAACCTGGTTGCTAACACGGCGCTAAAGCCCAAGAGGTAAAAGGAGATCAAGATGAAGATGATGGAAATTCAAGAGAGACGTCCGATTGCTCCAAACGTCAAGACGGTTTCCAAAGGAGTGTTTCAGCAGTTTGTATCGTGGTTTAGAGCTGGATTAGGACTCGGGTTGATGCTTTTTGTGGCGTTAACCACCTTTTCGGTTCTCTCCCATGGTTCGAATTGGATCGAAGGATCGGTAAAGCAAGGTCAGTCAAGGGATCCGAGGCAGGGTTTCAGCCCTGTACTCCCCAAGACGGACTTTGCAGCGCCGGTTCGAGTGGTGCGCAGTACGGTTGCGGTTCAGAAAAGCCAGGATGATTACAGGATGTTCCGCGAAAAGGCCCGTTTTGTGACGGACCTTTCGAACCATGTGTCCCGGACGTTGAGTAACCTGGCGCGTTAAGCATCTGACGACAGGGGAGAAGCAGGCATGCTTCTCCCCTGAAGAAGGATCGATCACTGGAAACAGGGGTCGCTAAGAGTCAGGAGGTGTGTGTTGACAGAAGAAATTGAAAGTAAGGAAATCGAGGTGCAGGAAGGGGTCGTTGAAAAGGCTAGTCCGGTTGTTTTGACGGAACGGGATATCGCGGTGCTGCAGTTCGCGCACGAACAGCGTTACCTCTGTTACAACCAGATCAGCGATACGTTCTGGAAGGGATGTTCTGAGGACGCAAATGCCTGCAAGCATCGCGTGGCGAAACTTGTCGCGGCAGGGTTTTTGTCGAAGAAGTACAGCGGTAGAAAGAAAGTGGATGTCTACTTTTCCACGGCAAAGGCTGTGGGGGCGCTTAAGGCCAGGTCGCTTGATTCCGGGATTCGGGCGCTTAAGTTTTCCCGTGATTTCGAGCGGTATATTTCGCACGATCTGCACGTGACTAATCTCCGGATGCTTTTCCGGGAATTGGGGTGGCGTGAGTGGATAAGCGAAAGGGTCCTCCGGGAGCGGGATCATTATTACCACAGACCGGACGGGGTCCTTATGGTCCGAGGGCAGAAGATCGCGATCGAGTTTGAGAACAGGATCACAAAGGGGAAGGCGCGTTACAAGGAGATGTTCGATTATTACGACAAGCATGCGGGTTACAAGCTGCTTTTCGTGATCGTTCGCAAGGATATCCGGGAATGGCTTCTGGACCTTAAGTATGACGCAAGAAAAGTATGGTTCGCCAATTACGAGGAACTGATGGAGAAGAAAGGAAAAGCGCTTTTCGAAAATGTGAGGGCAACATTTGAGCTTAGCCGGTTGCTTTAGGGAATGAAGGCGCGCTATGCCGAAAATCCAGGAAAAACAGGAGCCTTGGGTGGTGCGCCTGCTCGCGGGAGTTTTTTCGGCGGTCCCGCTGGGGCTGGCGGATCTTCTCCTGGCGCTCGTTTCGAAGGTCAAAAATCCGTGGTTTCAAAGGACGCTTTTCGCACTCTCGTTTGTTGTCTCGATTACGAGCGCTCTATCGTTTAACCGCGTTCTTGATCTGTTGCAGCTATTTTTCCTAAGTGACGGGAAAAATCAGGCGGAGGGAACGGCCCTTAAGCTGGGGCTCTTCTATCTGCTTTATGTTGTGGTGTCGCTTCCTGTCTTTCTCATGATCGCCTATCTGGGGAGTCACGAGAAGCTTTTTAAAGGCGGTGCAGCAAAGCGGAATCCGGGGAAGGGAGAGATGCGCTATCAAAGATACAAGTCTTCGCACACCCAGGTTTATCTCGGGGATAGTTTCTTAAGCCCCCGGCCGCTTTTTCTTAAGAACGATCAGCGCGAGATGCACATGCAGGTGATCGGTTCTACGGGGACCGGGAAGACGGAGTCTGTGCTTCTGCCCATGCTCGCCCACGACACCCATCACGGCAAGGGCGCGATCGTGATCGACGGGAAAGGGGATCTGGAGCTCCTTGACCGCATCCATGCGATCGTTAAAGCCGAAGGCAGGCTTGATGACTTTTACTTTTTCTCGCTCGCTCATCCGGACAAGTCCAATACCTATAACCCGCTTCTCAGGGGCAATGCCACGGAACTGAAGGACAAGATCGTGGGCAGCATGGCCTGGAGCGAGGAATTCTACCGGCGGATGGCGGAGCAGGCGGCTCTTGCGATCCTAAACGCCCTCATTCTCACCGGACAGAAGATCCGGTTTAGGACGCTCCACGCTTGCCTGACGGACCTGGAGTCCTTGAAAACGCTCTCTGATTTGACGGGCGCCAAAGACAAGAACCTGCAACTGGATCTGGTTGCCATGATCAATAACTTCCACGACAACCGGAAGTTCCTCTCGGGGCTCATGGCCGATCTCTATCTTTCTTCCCGGAGCGAGTTTTCCGAGAAACTCGATACCGACAAACCTCACATAGATCTTTTGGAAGTCTATCAGGAGCGGAAGATCGTTTACTTCGCGCTCGATTTGCAGGGGTACGGGGATACAGCGAGGCGCATGGGGAGGATGATCCTTCAGGACCTGAAGACCGTCTCAAGCTTCATTCAGTCGAATATTCCGGAGTCAAAGCGGCATTTCTTCCCGGTCTTTATTGACGATGCCGCGAGCTTTCTGGATCTCGGGTTCGTGGATTTCTTAAATAAATCCCGGGCTTCCAAGCTCGCGATCGCGCTCTTTCACCAGTCGCTTGGCGACCTTTATTTCCGGTCAGCCCCTAAATTTCCACAGCAGGTGATCGAGAACACGAATATCAAGCTCATTTTGAGGCAGGATGACCACGACGCGGTAGAAAGGTTCTTGAAGATCGCGGGAACGCGCAGGACCCTGATCCCGACCTACCAGACCGAAGAGCGTCTTACGGGAAAAGGGATGACCGGCACGGGATCTGTCCGGGAAGGGCAGGAGTTCAAGATCGAACCGGACCTGATCCGAGAACTTAAAAGAGGGGAGGCGGTCGTGATCTTGAAAAGTCCGGGGTTACTTACCGATCACATTAAACTGGATTTTTTCGGACACCCGGAATATCCGGGAATTTTTATACCTCTCACGGGAGAGCAG
>CAYMER010000095.1:0-3207 GCA_964389345.1 uncultured bacterium
CCATTTTTGAGCGCGCTCGTCATAGGCATAAACCCCTCGAGGCGTTGCGGCATAAAGACACCCCTTTCGTCCCGAATAGGCGAGCTGGTAAACCATTGCGCTTTGAAGGCCGCTCCGCGGCAGGGGCTCCCAACGGTGCCCGCCGTCAAGGCTTTGGAAGACACCGTTTGAGGTCGCGAGGAACAATTCTTGCGGGTTACGTTTCGAGACGATCAAATCGCGGATCTTGAGATCATATAAAAAAGGCTCCTCGAGAGACTCCGGGCTTTCTTCGTCCGGGACGGGGGCCTCGGAGGCGGTTTTTGAAAGCTCAAGGACCGATCGCGCAGAACTTTCTGGCATCGCGAGATAAAGAGTTTTTTCATCCGCGAGGAAGAGCCGGTCGTGGTCGAAGGCGAGGAGAGGGACGGACCCTGACGAGCGGAAGACCGTGGAAAGAGACCAAGTCCGCCCGGCGTCCCGTGTTTCCAAAAGGCCTTTTTGGGTTCCCAGGAACCAGTGATTGGGGTCTTTCGGATGGACCGCGAAAGCGAGAGGATTTTTTCCTGTGTCTTTATAGACCACACGCCACGAACGGTCTTTTAAATTTCCCATAAAAACGCTCCGGTCCGTGATCGCGAAAACAATATCCGGCAAAACGCCGAAAGAAAAAAGGCGTTTGATCGGCGCAGCCGCGTCAGTTTGAGACCAGAGCGGTTGCCACGCGTTTTCTTTTCCAGATTCGAAGACTTGCTGACCGGATGCGACCAGAAATTTGGACGCGTCAAGCGGATGGGAAGCGAGGCAGGTGAGCGCGCCTCCCGCCATGGACGGCTGAATGGGCTTTTGCCACTCTGCGGGAGCCGGTATTTGGAATCCAAAGAAGCAAAGGAGCAACAGCAGAGCGCTCCACAACGCTAATTTCTTCGTTTTTGTTAGCATGGGTAGACCTCCTTTTATTCATTATTATCATGGAATATATACATAAAATGTAATAATGTCAACAATTCTTCGCTTTTTCTTCAAAATACGTCCTATAAACAGCTCCAGACCCTTGTAAAAACCCTATCCAGCGGGTACATTTTAGGAACTATGCGATTCGTTTTAAGAGGGAGTTTCTATTCTTAAAACTAAACATATCCATTTACAAAGAAGCAAGGACGCCATTTAAGCATTTGCATAAGATCATCCCACGAAAGAGGGCGCCATTTTCTCGCTTTCTATATGTGCGAACGCAAAGACCTGAAAAAAGCAAGAAGGGAACAAATGAAGGGATTTTCTATATTTAAGAGAGTCGTCAGCCTGATCGTCGTTGTTTGTTTTCTGACAACGAACGCAATGGCTATGCCTGCCCAAACCTTGGGCGCAACGCTCAACGCGCAACGCTCTACAGACCTTCTCACGCTGCCTCTACCCTCCAGCCTTGGGAATATTGTTGAGACTTATACCGCGCCGCGGGCCACGGGCCACGAGCCACGGACCACGGAAAAACCACGTGGCTCGGGAGACGTGGATCGGAAAACGGTAATCTACATCCAAGACGCGCACGACTCGCTGGAGGCGCAGGAAAATATTGCGGAGATGGTCCGCTGGCTCGTCAAGGATTACGGCGTCAAGACCGTCTACGAGGAAGGCTATGAAGGGCCGGTCCCCACCGATGAACTTTTTGGCCGCGTCAAAGATCCTGTTCTTAAAGAAAAAATCGCCTACTACCTCATGGACAAGCTCCGCGTCGGCGGTGCCGAGTATGCGCATATCAACCGGCGGAGCCGGTTGGACCACAGACCACAGACCACGGCCAAGCTGACGCTCAAAGCCGTGGACCATGGACTATGGACCATGGACGGGAATGGCAGCTCGTGGGCGCCGACTCGATCTCGCTCCACCTCGAGAATATCCGCGCTTACGAACAGGCCGCGAAGAACCGCAGCGGCGTGACGCAGGATATCCAACGCATTCGCAAGGAACTCCAGAAACTGATCGATAAGAATTTCCCGAAGGAGATGAAGGAATGGTTGAGGCTCAAGGCGCGGTATCAGAATGGGCAGTTGCCGCTTGTCGAGTATCTCGAGCGCACGCGCAACGCGCAACGCGCAACGAACAGTAAAAGATCGTTGAGCGTTGAGCGTAGTACGTTGCGCGAAACAAAAAACGGAGTAAGCGGTTATGAGCAGATCGGATCCTTGCTTTCTGGAGATGAGAGAAAAATAAAAAAAGTCGATCTGATGACCCTGCTCGCGGAAATAAAGCAGCTGGAGGGCGAAATCGTTGAGCAAGGTCTTCTGTCGGAACGCGACCGGAAAACTTATGGTTATTACGAAAGCATCCTGCTGCTTGAAAAGTTGAGCGAGGTCAAACTCAGCCACGAAGAATTCACGGCGCTTAAAGATTCACTCGAAGGGCTTAAAACGGCGGATGTTGCCCGATTCATCGCGAAGGAATCTCGTCATTCGATCGTTCTTTTCCGCTCGTGGGAAGAACTAATTCAGGATTCGATTCGGTTTTATGAATTAGCCAAGCTTCGTGACGTGGCGATAGAAAAGATTTTATCACAGACTAACGACCAACGACTAACGACCAACGAAAAAGAAAGTCGACGGTCGACGGTCGATGGTCGTCAGTCCCCAAATACTAAAACCGACGTCTCGGTTTTAGTATTTGGCGGTTTCCACAAAGAGGCCATCAAGAGGATCCTGAAAGAAAAGGGCATCAGCTACGTCATTCTATCTCCCACGATTGGCGCCCCGAGCAAGCGGCATGAAGAGTATTACCGGATGTTGATGGAGGGAGGAAGACATTCTTTCGAAATGGTGGAAAGCATTTCGAAAGGACCACAGACCGGAGACTATAGACCAGAAACAAAAACCGCCCGACCGGTTTCCCAGTCAGGCGGTTCTAAAGCCTGTAGCTCAAAACGCCTCCCTCGCGAAGTCACTGAAAACATAGCACAATCCTATGGCCATGTCAATAAAGCCGACCATGGGTCTCCGGCCGAAGACCCATGGGTTGAATCGGCCCTGCCGGGATTCGAACCCGGATCTCCTCTTTCGCGAAGGAAGCGCTCTATCCGCTTGAGCTACAGGGCCGACCAACAGGCGGATGATAAAGGAGGGTTGTCTATAAGTCAAGAAAAATAAAACTTAAACAAAATAGAAGCAAAGAGCTCAGATCGTACGACCAGCATTTATCTGAACCCGAACGCTCCAACCATTATCGATCGCCTTTCCG
>CAYMER010000096.1:0-4409 GCA_964389345.1 uncultured bacterium
GGATGGCCTGAGATAAGCTCCGCTTTTCTCAACCCCTCCTTTGCCCTGAAATGATCCGGAAAAAAATCAAGGAGATCTTTATATTGCTCGATCGCCTCGCGCCACATGGATTGGTAAGAATAGATCTGGCTCAGGTCGAACATTGCTTCCGCATTGTCCGGAGCTTTATCGATCAGCTTCTTATAGGCCGCAATCGCGCGTTTGACCCTGCTCCGCCAGTAGAACTCCTTGGCGTTCATTTCTTCTTTAACAAGCTCATCGGGCCCTTTGCTCAGGACCTTCTGGTATTCTTTCCTCGAACGGCCGTACTTCCTTTCCCAACCGAGTATCCGGGCCTTCTGAATCCTTAGATCCTTGTCATCCTTCTCGATTAAGAGTTCGTCGTAAATCCTGAGCGCCCCGCGGTAGTCACGGGTCCAACTCAGGACATCCCCTATTTTCGCTTTGACCTTGCGGTCATATTTTTCCGCAAGAACCTCCCGGTAAAGTCCCAGAGCTTTTTTGAAATTCTTGTTTCCGGCATCGATGTCCGCCCAAAGGACCCTAGCGTCTCTGTTCCGCGGATCTTTCACCAGAACATTCTTCAACAGCAGTTCAGCTTCCTGTGCTTTCCCAAGACGGAAACAGACCTCTGCGAACGCAACCGTTTGTTTCGAATCGGACGAATTCTTCGCAAGGATCTCCCTGTACAGTACTTCGGCCTTGAGAAAATCTTTTTTCCAGGAATAAACCACGGCGAGCTTCTTTTTTGCCTCGAGATCGTCCGGTTTGATCTGCAGGACCTTCAGGTATTCACTGATCGCTTCGTTGTATTGTTTCTGCCAGCTCAGCACATCCGCGAGCGATGTCCTGGCTTTGGTGTCCTGCGGATCCTTTTCGAGAACCTCCCGGTACTGTTTGACGGAACTATTATAATCCTGCTCGATCATATAACTGTCGCCCATAAGCTCCTTCAGCTCCTTCTGGCTCACGCCTTCTGCCGCGAGCAAGGGTGTAGTCACCATCATCAGTCCCACAATACCAAACAGGATCTTTTTCATGCGTGCTCCTTTGCAACCCCATTGGAGACTTTTGAAAGCTCTTCAAAGATCCGGATCGCCTCCTTGGTCCGGCCCGAATAAAGCAGCGCCTTCCCGTAAAGGAATTTTGCCCGCACGTCGCCGGGATAGGCTTGAAGTATTGGCTCCAGAATAGCTATCGCCTTGTCAAATTTTGTATCCCAAAGATAGATCTCGGCCAATTCTTTTTGAGCACCCCGGTCATTCGGATTTTTGCGAAGAACCTCCAAAAAGATCGCCTCGGCCTTTCCATATTCTTTGTTCCAGGAATAAGCGCTGGCCAGCGATTTTTTGGCACGCATGCTCTCCGTCTCTAGGGAGAGCAGTTTTTGGAACACCTTGATCGCCTCCGGATAATTCCCCGACCAAAGGTAAGAGTACCCGAGTTCCGTTAAGGTTTTAGATCGCTTCGGATCATGGGAAAGGGACTGCAGAAAGGGCGCAATAGCGGCTTTGTACTGTGCCTTAACAAAAAGATCATGACCTTTGTAATAGAAGATGTCGGCTTTTTGGGTCAGATGATAAGCACCGGTGGTCGCAGCCGCGATCACGATCAACAGCATCACAAAAAAGATCTTTTTCATACGACTTTCGTTCCCTCAGAGATTGGGTTCTTTGGCGCTATTTCGTGTGCTATTACAACATGAATCGGCCGCTATAGAAAGGCTGTTTTTTGGCTAATAATGTTCTAGCTCTGATGCTATAATTATTCCTCTTGGTTCACTAAAACCGTCATGGGAGGATTCTATTGTGGAAACGCCTTCAAAGTCATCTCAAAAAAAGCACGGCATTAAAATCCTCGCAATTGGTCCGCACCCCGATGATATCGAGTTCGGCTGCGGCGGGACCTTGTTGAGATACGGCCGTGCGGGAAATGAACTTCACCAGCTTATTTTAACTGATGGCTGTGTCGGCGGAGACCCAGTCATGCGTAAACAGGAACAGGAAAAAGCGGCCAAGGTTTTGGGCATCAAACAAATCTTTTGGGCCGGATATCACGACACCGAACTGGATGCCGACCGGGCCTTGATCCTGAAGATCGAAGACGTCATTGATGCCGTGCATCCGGAGGTGGTTTTGATCAATTATCCTGAGGACACTCATCAGGATCACCGCGCGGCCGCCCGAGCCACAATCTCCGCGACCCGAAACATTAAGGAAGTGTTTTTCTATGAATCTCCGACCAGCATTCATTTCAATCCGGACATTTTTGTCGATATCACGGATATTCTGGATGAAAAAGTAAAGTTGCTCGAACTTCACGCTTCTCAGGTGGAAAAAACAAGTATTAAAAATTTGCGGATCACTGAAATAGCAAAAGCGTATGCCACGTTTCGCGGTGTCCAGGGACGGGTTCGTTTTGCGGAGGGTTTTCGCGGCCTGCGCGTCCTGCGCAGTATCGACGACCGGATATGCCTGTAGAGATCCTTCGGATCCTTTCCCGCATTAAGCCGGAATATCTGGGGGACTAGGATTTGAACCTAGACTAGGTGCTCCAGAGGCACCTGTGCTACCGGTTACACCATCCCCCAATAAATGCTAGGAAATAAAATTCGCTTGCGGACAATCTGTATTCGCTACGTGAATATCCATCTTCCGCAGTCCCGGTTGCTTTCTGGCCGGGGCGACATCCCTCAATGAAATCAGACGACAGCCCAAAAAGGTGAAAAGCGGAGGGATTATAACGGGTCTTTCCTGTGAGCGCAACGCACAAAGCTCAACGTTGATTTTTTTGTTGCGCGCGCTATTTCTGCGCCTTCTCAATCTTCTCCCAAGTATCGCGAAGCGTCACGATACGGTTGAAAACCGTCTGATCGGGATTGGAATCCTTGGGATCGGCAAAAAAATAACCTACTCTCTCGAATTGAACGCGCTCTCCCGCTTTGACCTGGCCAAGCGCCGGTTCGAGTTTTGCGTCTTTCAGGATCTCCAAAGAGTTCGGGTTCAGATTCACAAAAACATCCTGCCCCTCGGGAAAATCGCTCGGATCCTTCGCCGAGAAAAGAGGATTATAAAGCCTGACTTCCGTTGAAACGGCGTGCTGGGCCGAAACCCAATGGATCGTCCCTTTGACCTTGCGCCCGTCCGGAGGGTTGTTGCCGCCCCGCGTCGCAGAATCGTAAGTACAGTGAACTTCCTTCACTTCCCCCGTCGCGGGATCCTTGATCACCTTTTCACATTTAATGAAATAAGCGTACCGGAGTCGCACTTCCTGGCCCGGCGCCAAACGGAAATATTTCGACGGCGGCACTTCCCTGAAATCGTCTTGCTCAATATAAATTTCGCGCGAAAAAGGGACCTTCCTCGTTCCGGCCGAAGGGTCCTCGGGATTGTTCACGGCATCCAGGTCTTCCGCCTTCCCTTCCGGATAGTTCGTAATGACAACCTTAAGCGGCTTCAGGACAGCCATCATTCGCGGTGCGGTTTTATTAAGCTCCTCGCGAATGGAATTCTCTAAGATCACCCTGTCGATCATACTGTTGAATTTCGCGACACCGATCTGATCACAGAAGTTCCTTATTGAAGAAGGTGTATAGCCGCGCCGGCGAAAACCTGAGATCGTCGGCATCCGGGGATCATCCCATCCGGAAACGACTTTCTGCTGTACAAGTTTCAGAAGGATCCGCTTACTCAGGACGGTGTGCGTGAGGTTGAGCCTCGCGAATTCGATCTGCTGCGGTCGGTGGATCTCGAGCTCAATCAGGAACCAGTCATAAAGCGGACGGTTATTCTCAAATTCCAGCGTGCAAAGGGAGTGCGTGATGCCTTCTATCGAATCCGAAATGCAGTGGGTGAAATCATACATCGGATAAATGCACCATTTGTCGCCGGTCCGGTGGTGCGAGGCCCGCTTGATCCGGTACATCGTGGGATCGCGCATCGTCATGTTCGGTGATGCCATATCGATCTTGGCCCGGAGAACGCGAACGCCGTCCGGAAATTCGCCTTTGCGCATACGCTCGAAAAGATCGAGATTTTCCTCAACCGACCGGTCACGGTTCGGGCTTGGCTTCCCGGGCGCCGTCAAAGTGCCGCGATGCTGACGCTGTTCCTCCGCGCTGAGATCACAAACGTAAGCTTTGCCTTTTTTTATAAGCGTGAGGGCGTGCTGATAAAGCGGGTCGAAGTAGTCGGAAGCGTAATACTCGCGGTCCCCCCAGTCGAAGCCGAGCCAGCGCACGTCCTCGCGGATGGAATCGACATACTCGACTTCCTCTTTTTCGGGGTTCGTGTCGTCAAAGCGGAGGTTGCAGAGGCCCTGATAGTCGCGGGCGATCCCGAAGCTGATGCAGATGGCCTTGGCGTGGCCGATGTGGAGATAGCCGTTCGGCTCCGGCGGAAAGCGGGTAT
>CAYMER010000097.1:0-10321 GCA_964389345.1 uncultured bacterium
CAATTCTACAGATTTTGAGCCTCACACTATTCGAGAAACTCCCGCTGTCGCAAGCACTTACAGCAATCGACGCTCTCGACGAGGATGTCACAAATCACAACCAGTTGACATTGTTCAACTTATAACCGGACAGTAGTGAAAATAGGTGTGACCCCAAAAAAGCCGGTTCCCCGCAAGGGGAGCCGGCTTTTTTATTGTTTGCGCAGTTTCAGGATTTTTGACTATTCTGCTTCAGGAGGGCCTCGGCCAGCTGTTTCGGAGTCAGGGTTTTCTCTTCCAGAAGAATCTCCCCGAGTTTTTTCTGGCGATGCTGTTTGGGCAGAATAAAGAAAAAAGTCGATCCCTTGCCCAGCTCGCTTTCGACTCCCATCCGGCCCCCATGGGCTTCGATGATGCTTTTGGAGATCACCAGCCCGAGCCCCGACCCTTTTTCGGCCGACACGGTTGGCTTACCAAATTGTTCGAATTTACTAAAAAGCTTGGAGAGATTTTCGTTGGAAATGCCGGAACCGGTATCCTTCACCGCGCAGCGAACTTCCTCGCCGAGGTCTCTCACTTCTACCGTAATCCCGCCTTTTACCGTGAACTTAAGCGCATTGCTCAAAAGATTGGTCATCACCTGCGAGAGTTTGTCAAAATCGCCCGAGATCTCGACTTTTCCGGCCGGAAAATCTTCCGAGACGGTGATCTCTTTCTTTTGAGCGCGAAGCGCGATCCCTTCGCAGGATTGCCGTGCCAAGGACAGAAGGTCCGTCGGTTCATAATTCACCACGATCTTCCCGGCCTCGATCTTTGCAAGGTCCAGAAGGTCCGTCGTGATATGGATCAGCCGGTCTCCGGTTTTCTTGATAATTTCGATATATTTTTTCTGATCTTCGGAGACGGGTCCCACAAGGCCGTCTAAGATGAGCGCCGCCGCCTCCCGGACCACCCCCAAGGGGTTCCGGAGCTCATGCGCTACGATCGAGACAAAATCGTCTTTGAGTTTGTCCAGTTTCGCAAGATCGACGTTCTTCTTCTCCAGCTCCTGATAAAGCGCTTTGATCCCGTCGTTAGCTTTCTGAAGACCCCAGGATTGCAGTTCCAGTTCCTCTTTGGCGCTTGTCAGATCTTCCAGGATATTCATCGTTGCGCGCTGGTTTTCCGAAAGCTCCTTTGTTCTCGCCTCCACTTTCTTTTCTAATCCATGGGATAAATCTTCAACTTCTGCCGTTGTTTTCAATAAATTTTTCTGTTTTTCCTGGAGTTGCCCGATCAAGGCATTAAAGGATTCCGCGAAGTCCTGAAGTTCATCCCGCGTCCAAAGCTTGATCCTATAATCCTTTTCTCCCGCCATGATCTTTTCGACCGCTTTTTGAAGCTCCCGGATCGGTCCGGCGAACCTTCGGGCCACAATAACCCCAAAAAAGAGGGCCCCCGCAAACAGGCCCAAAAAAAGGACGGCCATCTTGATCGCCAGTTGTTTCAAAGGCTGGAAAACTTCTGCCACATCCTGAGTAATGCACAAATACCACTCGATCCCGTTTTTGAGGAGGCTGGGATTTTCGATCCGTTTAAACGAACTGAACGCGCCTTGCCGGTCTTTTTCTTCCACGCGCCGGATCAGCCCTGATTCTCTTCCGCGAAGAGCTCCCATCTCTTTCCCGGTAAAGAGCTTCGCGCTCAAAGGTTTTACGCCCTCATGAAAGATGATCGTGCCTTGGTCATCGACCAGGGCGACACGCCCCGTCTTCCCGGATTTATAGTTCTTGAGAATTGAAAAAAATTCGTCCGTATTGATGGACTCCTTGCATATTCCGATCACCTCCCCGCCTTCATTTCGAATGGGGATCGCCACAGGAATGCTCAGGATGCCGCTGGATTCATCCAGTTCGACATTCCCTAAAAAAAGACTTCCTTTTCCGCCGGCATAGGCTTTCTGCCACCAATCCTCGTCCGCCTGATAAAAATCGCTTGTCCTTCCCGACGCCGCGACCAATCCCCCGAAGCGATCCGTCAGGAATATTTCGGCGATACTCTTATCCACATCCGCCAGATCTTTAAGCCGGAGACTCACAGATCTTTCCAGATAGCCCTTGAGAAGCTCACTGTCCTCCCCCGCTAAGATCCATCGCTTGTCCATTTCCTGAAACTCCTTCAAAAGGGCGGCCGGAGACATCCCCTGGTAACGAAGATCCGCTTCTTCCACGACTTGTTTCCACAAGCTCCGGGTCAGATGGCCCTCGAGCTCTTCGATCTTTTGCTCGATCATGGCGTTGATGGAATAAGACAGCATTTGTGTTGCTTTAACTTGTTCTTCTTGTATGTTCGCCATCATTGACTGATAGCTCCATAGGAAGACAACGCCGGTGATCAAGAGTGCCGCGACGCCATTGAAGCCGCAAAGCACCCACGTGATCTTTCGCTGGACCCCCCCTCGTCTTACCACTTTCTTTTTTTCCGGGCTGAACGCATAGATCCCGGTAAGCGCGAAGAAACTGCCGGCCAAAAGAATGGCGCAAATCATCCTGAAAAATTGCACGGGGATCCCTGTCACCTGAAGGAAATGGGGATAGTTGATGAGGGAAGCCGGGAGAAAACCAGCCTTCGGCACCACGAGGCCGCTTAGGATGCCGTAAAGAACAAAAAACACCGCGGCGCCGATCGCGGCCGCAGAAACTGTCGCCGGAAGGTTTTCTTTATCGATCTTTGAAAAAGCCAGAAGCAATCCTGCCGCAGCGAGCACCGCGCCCGGAAAACCGATCGAGTAACGCGCCACGATGCCGGAGATTAAAAAACCGGGCGTTAAAAAACACGCGACGGCCTACCCCGCGAGGGCGATTATCCAAAGATATTTTAGAGATGTGAAAGACCGCGTCCCGCGGAAAAGGGTCCGCACACCGAACTGCAGCAAAGGAACGAAGGATAAAGGAAGGAGCAATGCCCCAAAGACCGTTAGCATCTCGATATTAAAAGGAGATCCCCTCAGGATAAACAGATCCACCCATTCATTCAGACCATGCAAAATCCCGAAAAGGCCCACGAGCCAAAGATCCCCTGCGAGGTTGAGCAGGTCATTTTTCCTGGGCATCAAAAAGATCGTGATCCCCATGACAAGAAAGGCCAGGCCGTAAAAAAAGAAGATGGTCTGCAGATTCATCTTTTTCCTTCCTCAAGAGCCTTGATTTTCTCTTTCAGCTCGATCATCTTCAGCTCCCGCCCGATCGCTATCTTGTTGAACTGCTCAAGCTCCGCCACCTTCTGTTGCAGTGCTGTCTCCGCCTTCTTGCGCTCGGTGATGTCATGGGCGATATGCACCGAACCGGCGAGCTCGCCTTGCTCGTCAAAAATGGGCGAAGTGGACACGAGTAAAGGAACGCCGAGGACCGGATCATCCACTTCTTCTGTGTGCGCCTTATGATCTTTCATGGTCAGCCTATGGGGACACATCATCCAGGGCTTGTCGGATTTATGCACCACTTCATAACATTTTTTCCCGATCACCTGGTCCTCTTTGAGTCCGAAGGTATCCAAAAACACCCTGTTGACCCTGCGGATGGTATGATCCTTGTCCAGAATAAAGATGCTGTCCGATATAGCGTCGAAAGTCCGCCGCCATTCTTCGGCCGCTTCTTTTAATTTCGCTTCAACTTTCAGGCGCCCGAGCTCCGTCTTTTCGATCCAAAAGGAAAGTCCATAAATATAGAGTGCCATGAAGGTGAGGTTCCCGACGGCAACAAAGGAAACCCCGAATTCATTCGTGATCACTCCGGATCTTTCGCCCTGGAGCTTCAACCAACCCAGGGTCACCGGAAGCAAAATGGCGACGGGGAAGATCCGACGGATCAATTTCCCGCCGATGGCATCCGAACTCACCAGCGTCATGACCCCGCAACCAGGCCGGCAATAAAGTATCCCGAAAAACAAGGCGATGAAAAGCACCGTCGTATGCAGGGCCATGGCCGTACTTAAAGCGAGTCCGAGAAAAAGGGGCGGGGCTTTATAAAGATAACCGATAAGGGACAGAACAGAAATAATCCCGACGGGGAGCACCAGAATCTGGGCCAAAAGACACCGGCTCTTTGTTTTTGAAACAAATAAACATGTTGCCAGACCGGTTATTGTGAAATTGATCGCCGTATTGAACGCCATCCGGCCAGGGCTGGAAGTAAGAACGGCGCCGGGAAGTTCTTTGAATAAAAACTGATCGATCCCGAGGTCCCAGCCGGATAGATATTCCACTATGGTCGCAAGACCGATCCCAAGGACCGCCAGGCTACACACCGCCGCCATGATCCGGAAACGCGGGATATCCCTCCGCTTGATCTGGAGCGTCCATAAAGAAAACCCGGAGAGAGAAAAACACAAAGCTGTGTTGGCTTTCATGGTGACAAGGTTCGGGAAAACGCTTTTCAAGCCCGGAATATTCAGGACCCATCCCACGAGCACCGCAATCCCGCCAAGAAAGACCAGAATGCTCAGGACCTCGGAAACCGCCATGAAGATCGGCGTGGTCCGGGTCACAACTTCCGCGCAGTCCCCGATGTTTTTTTTAGTTTCCTTTTCCACGGGCACCTTCATAGGCAATGTCCTGTTTTAATTTGAGCTTGACGTTTTTTATGTCATTCCCGAATGCCTGACTGTGGCAGGTCGGGAATCCACGCTCTGGATCCCTGCTAGAGTTGACCCCAGTGGATTCCCGCTTTCGCGGGAATGACAGGCTTCAGTTCGTCCGGGGCTAAGCTACTTTTCCCCCGAAAGGATCTTTTGCACCGCCTTGACCAGAACAGCTCTATCGGAAGTCTTGACCACAAAATCATCCGCCCCCATTTTTCGGGCCCGGAGGGGATCGATCGCGTCAAGTTTTCCGGTCATCACGATCACTTGAGGCGGATGAGGCCGGATCTCTTTGACCCTGCGGCACACCTCAAAGCCGGAGACCTTCGGCATCACGACATCGGTCAGGACAAGATCCGGAGGGGACTTCTGGAGCTCCGGAAAAAGGATATCAAAATCCGTGAATGCCCGGACCTCGTAGCCTTCGGCTTCCAGAGTCGCCACGATCAGTTGAAGCGCGAGCGGATCGTCATCGATTACAAAGATCCTTTTCTTCATCATCATGCTCCTGCTTTATGAAAGGATCTTCCGAACCGCTTGGGTCAAAACGGCCATGTCGGAGGTCTTGACCACGAAATCATCCGCCCCCATTTTTCGGGCCTGGATGGGGTCGATTGCGTCGAGTTTCCCGGTCATCACAACCACCTGCGGCGGATGAGGCCGGATCTCTTTGATCCTGCGGCACACTTCGAAGCCGGAGACCTTCGGCATCACCACATCGACCAAGACAAGATCCGGAAGAGACCGGTGGAGCTCCTGAAGAAGATTTTCAAATTCCGAGAATGCCAGGACCGCGTAGCCTTCGGCTTCCAGGGCCGTTACGATCATTTTCAGGGCTAAGGGATCATCATCGATCACGAGAATGTTTTTTTTCATCGCAAGGCTCCTGTTGGGTTAAAAGGTTCCGGTGGGCAGCCTTATAAAATGGAATACACTACAAGCGTGATCGCTACCACCATCGTGGAAATCGCGAGCAGAAAACAGCCATCGCCTGTATTTTCGAATGTTTTTTTGAAACGAGAATGCCGTTTACTTTTAAGCGCAAGGAAAGAAACAAAACACGCCACCATGAAAAAAATGGCATCAAAAGCCAGAATCTCATCGACGATCGTATTGGCCCTCTGGTCTCCGTTCATCCTGATGAGCTGAATGACCGTAAGACAAACGCCGACCATGGCCGCCGACACAGAAAACACATCGACCGAAATGCTCGTCTCGATCTCTTCTTTTTGAAAGGATTCAGTCATGAAAACTCCCGTTGCTGACGGAAAGATTACTCCTTCCCCGCATTGGAATCAACCCTGATTCTCATTTAGGGTACCTACCACTCGATACAGTTCATTTTTGCCTTCCGGCGCAGGCAGGAATATTGGATACTCATTTTTCCCATCCCAATTTCCAACACCCAACACGGAATATCCAATGTCCAAGTAAAAGAGCAGCCAATTCATTTACCGATCTTTTTCCTTTGTCCGTGGAAATTCCTTGTTGAGTATTGAATATTCAGATTTTTGTCAGACCGGCAGGCAGACCAAAATTCAGCCTGACTTCTTTTGTATTTAGATGGCGGAAACGACTTGCAAAGGGCGTTAACGAGACTTGCGGAAGGCGGGGGCGATATAGCCGCGGGAGCGGCCTCCACGGCCGAAGCGGCGGCCGCCGAAAGAGGCGACCTTGACGGGCTTGTGTTCGATAAAACTTTCGAGCTTCATTTCGGGATGTTCGGCGACGGGAAGCGCCATGCGCATCACCTTTTCGATGTCTTTGACGTCGGTGCCCTGATCCGGAGTCGCAAACGAGATCGCGTGCCCTTTGTCCCCGATGCGTCCGGTACGCCCTATGCGGTGCACATAATTTTCGGAATCGTCCGGAAGATCGTAATTGAGCACCAGCTCGATCCCTTTGACGTCGATCCCGCGCGCGGCAATGTCGGTCGCCACCAGAATACGGTATTTCCCTGACTTGAACCCTTCCAGCGCCTCGCGCCTTTGCGAGAGAGAACGATCGGCGTGGATCTCGGCGGCATTATGCCCCATCTCACGGATCGCGCGGACAAGCTTGTAAGCGCCGATCTTGGTCCTTGAAAAAATAAGGATGGTCCCGTGATACTGGGCCAGGACTTTTTTGAGAAGGTCCCGCTTGGCTTCCTTTTTCACGACGAAGACTTCCTGAGTGATCTTTTCCGCTACGGTCCCGGACTTCGCGATCTCGATATGGACTGGCAATTTCATCTGGGACGTCGCGATCTTCATAATACCCTCCGGCATGGTCGCCGAAAAAAGCATGGTTTGGCGGTCCTTGGGGATCACGCGCAGGATCTTCTGGATCTGCGGCGCGAAACCCATGTCGAGCATCCGGTCGGCTTCGTCAAGCACGAGAATGCTGATCTCATTTAGGAATACATAGCGCTGTTCCATATGGTCGATCAGACGGCCCGGCGTCGCGATCAGGATACGCGGGTGCTGGCGGAGTTCCTGGATTTGATTGTGCATGGAAGCGCCGCCGATCAGGATTGCGAATTTTATCTTGGGATCGAGCTTATGAATGCTTTGATGGACCTGATAGGCCAGTTCACGGGTCGGGATAAGGATCAGCCCACGGCCTTTGGTCTGGGCAAGACGCTGGATCATCGGAATCCCGAACGCCAGGGTCTTCCCGGTCCCCGTCTGCGCAACTCCGATCACGTCCTGCCCCGCAACGGCAAGCGGAATGGCTTTCTGCTGAATAGGAGTGGGGGTGTGGAATTTCATCCTTTGAAGAGTTTCCAGGATATGCGGGGCAATCCCTAATCCATAAAAACTTGCCGGCGTTGGCTGCGCTAAAGAAGGCGTTGTGTGAGGCATAATGGCAGAAGTATAGACCAGATTCACTCAAAACACGAGCGATTAAACGAAAAAACCCCTGGCTTTGACTTGGGTCAGCCTCCGAAAGGCACGAAAAGCAGGACGGTTAGCACGACGCCCGTAGCGAAAAGCGCGATGGAATTGGACACAAAATAGGGATAGACCATGAGGATCACACCGATCACCAGGGCCTTGAAATTCGACTGCTTTTTTCCGTATATAAAAGCGCCGAATCCAATGCTTCCGAAGATAACCGACGCTAAGATATTCGCAGCATTCATCCCAAAACCCCCGTTTCGCAGACCTTGCCGAATCTCTTCGCACTTTCCCGAACCGTCCGCTGCTGGGTCTTATAATCGATATCGATCAGGCCGAACCTCGGGCCAAAACCCTTGTCCCATTCAAAATTATCCAAAAGCGACCAGTAGAGATACCCGGTTACTGGAACGCCCTGCTCCATGGCCCGATGGATCGCTTCCAGATGGCCGGAGATATATTCCCACCGCAATGCATCATCGGAAGCGCAGATCCCGTTCTCGGTGATCATGACCGGCAAATTGTATTTCTTGAGCTTGAGCAGAAGATCGCACAACCCTTCAGGATAAATATCCCAACCGAGGGAATTTTTTTTGACCGAATGATGATCGCTTTTACAGACATCCGCCGCCAGATTGCGAAGACCCCACTTCTTAAGCTCCACCAATTGCCGCGAATAATAATTGAGCCCGATGAAGTCCAGGGCCTTATGCCGCACGAACTGATCGATCAGCCCAAGATTAAACCATTTATGTCGCAAGAACGCGGCGAACTTGTTTTTCATACTAGGTGTACACGGCACGAAGGCTTGCATGTGCTGGGCAATGCTGACGGAAGGCTTGGGGAGGTTTAATTCCTTATAAACTTTGTGGATCATCCGGTAGGCCTTAATATGCGCCGCCGCCAGGTGGCTTTTGACGACCATCATTTTCCGGATCGATTTTTCTTGCGGCGGCCATACTCCAAACAAATAAGCGTGGGAAAAATAAATGGTGGGTTCGTTCAGCGTGATCCAGGTGCGGACATGCTTCGCCAAGGCACGGACCACGCGCTCGGAATACCGGAGAAAATAATCCACGGACCGCTTATCCCGCCAGCCGCCAAGATCCGCAAGCCAAATGGGATTTGTAAAATGATGGAGCGTTACGACAGGTTCGATATTCCGCACTCTTAACGCCAGGATGACATCCGTGTAATGCTTGAGCGCAGTTTCCGAGAACTTCCCCTTTTCCGGCTCGATGCGGCTCCATTCCACAGAGAGACGGTGAGCATTATGCCCGAGCCCCTTCGCGAGTTCGAAATCGAGCTCGTAAAGATCATAATGGCGGCACGCGGAACCGGAATTCTCTTTCCCGGCCTCTTTTTCCCAGCGCCACCAATCAGCGCGGTCGTTGCCGCCTTCCACTTGATACGCCGCCGTCGCCGCACCCCAGAGAAAATCTGCAGGAAATTTGATTACCATAAAGAAATTGTATCACAGCAGGACTTCAGACTACAGGCTGGAGAGCATAAACTCTAGTTTATAGACTCTAGCTCATAGCTTAAAGCTACCGGCTATGGGCTATAAGCTATAGGCTATGGGCCGCCGCTTATGGTAGATTATCCGTCATGCCCCGGCATTTATTTTCTTTTGATTAATGGTTGCCGGGACTATCCTGACTCTTATTTTCTTTTCCTTTAGGGTAGTCCGGATTGCCCCAATTTCCACGCGGTGGGAATTGATTGGTATTGGGACTAGCCCAATTAACCTTTAATTTTTAGATGGAGAATTGGACATGCCTTCACTGATCCGGCAGATCAAAAAAACTTACGGGATGGCTAAGCCCCACGAGCGGAAGACCGTGCTCCAGAATTTCGCGTCGCTTTCGGTCCTGCAGGCGATCACCTATGTCCTACCGGTCCTGATCCTTCCCTATCTTTTCAGGGTGATCGGCGCGGAGAAATTCGGCCTGATCGCCTTCGCGCAAGCCTTCGTCCAGTATTTCATGATCCTTACCGATTACGGGTTTAGCATCTCCGCCACGAAAGAGATTTCCCTCTGCCAGCACGACCGCGCGGAAGTCAGCAAGGTGTTTTCGTCGGTTATGACGGTGAAGGTTCTTCTGGCGCTCGTGAGCCTTACGCTCCTCAGCTGCGCCGTTTATTTTATCCCGAAATTCCGGAGCGACTGGATGGTCTACGCGCTGAGCTTCGGCGCGGTGCTCGGGAACACGCTTTTTCCGGTCTGGTTCTTCCAGGGCACGGAAAAAATGAAGTACATCGCCGACCTCAATATCGCCGGCGGGATCCTCACTTTCGTTTTCATTTTGATCTTTGTCAGGGGGCCGCGCGATTACCTGATGGTGCCGTTGATCTATTCCTCCGTGTGCCTGATCACGGGACTTTGGGGACAAGCTATCGCTTTCAGAAAATTAGGGGTCTTGTTCCGGTTCCCCGGCTATACGAGTTTACGCGGACAATTGACGGCGGGTTGGGACATTTTCATTTCGCTTGTCGCGATCAACGCTTACACCACCACCCGCATTTTCGCCGTGGGGCTTCTGACCAATAACGCGACCACGGGATTTTACTCCGTCGCCGAAAAACTTGCGGGGCTCTGCCAGACCTTCCCACTCGCTTCCTTTTCACAGGCGCTTTTCCCGCGCTTGAGCAAGATCTTCCACAAGAGCAAGACCCGGGCTTACGAATTCATGCAGCGCATCCAGCTGATCACGATCAATATTTCTCTTATTTGCCTTCCTCTCATTTTTCTGTTCGCGCGCCCGATCATCAAAACGATTTTTGGCGGGGATTATCCGGAGACCGTGCTCTCCTTCAGGCTTCTCCTTGTTTCGGTGCTTTTTATC
>CAYMER010000098.1:0-5075 GCA_964389345.1 uncultured bacterium
TTAGGCTTTCCGAAGCGATCCCCGAAACCAAAGCCGGTAAACACATCTGTTCGCAGCTGTTAAGAAGCGGGACCTCTCCGGCGCCAAACTATGGAGAGGCGCAAAGCGCTGAATCGAAGGCTGATTTTATTCACAAGCTCAAGATCGCCTTGAAAGAACTGCGCGAGACCGAGATATGGCTGAAGATCATTGTTCGAGCGAAATTGATCAAACCAGAGGAACAGCTCACTCCGCTTCTCAAGGAAACGGATGAATTGATCGCCATATTGTTCAAGAGTGTTGAGACAGCCAAAAAGCGTAAAGACTGAACATCCAATGCTCAACAAGGAATTTCCAAGGGTGAAGTGAGAAATAACCCGTTCCTTGGATATTGGATATTCCGTGTTGGTTATTGATTATTGAGCTGTTAAAGATTCTTTCTTAGATAGGATGATTATGGACCTTAACGACAAAATCTATATTGCGGGACACACGGGGCTTGTGGGCTCTGCCATCGTCCGAAGGCTGGGAGCGGAAGGATACAAGAATCTTCTCACTCAGGGCTATCCCGGACTGGATCTGACGCGTCAGGAAGCCGTGGATGCTTTTTTTGTGAAGGAACGTCCGTCCTATGTTTTTCTCGCGGCCGCGAAGGTCGGCGGGATTCACGCCAATCAAACGCAGGGCGGCGCGTTCATCTATGAGAATCTCATGGTCGAAGCGAACGTCATCCACGCGGCCTACAGGACTGGCGTCAAAAAACTTCTTTTTCTTGGGTCCAGCTGCATCTACCCGAAGCTTGCGCCGCAGCCGCTCAAGGAAGAATATCTTCTGACAGGTTTGCTTGAGCCGACCAACGAGCCCTACGCGATCGCCAAGATCGCCGGCATCAAAATGTGCGAAGCGTATAACCGTCAGTACGGAACCGATTTCATGTCAGTGATGCCTACGAACCTTTACGGCCCGAACGACAATTTCAACCTAGAAACTTCTCATGTTCTTCCCGCGCTCATCCGGAAGATCCACGAAGCTAAGGTTGGGAAAAGTCCCGAGGTCACACTTTGGGGAACCGGAAAGCCCCGTCGGGAATTTCTTTTTGTGGAGGACCTTGCGGATGCCTGTGTGTTTCTCATGCGCAAATACAACGCGGCCGCGCTTGGCGGGCTCGTGAACATTGGCTGCGGGAAAGACCAAACGATCGCCGAGCTCGCTCACGCGATCGCAGACGTGATCGGCTACGAGGGCAAGTTCATTTACGATACGTCCAAACCGGACGGAACCCCTCAAAAACTCCTCGATATCTCCCGTATGACCCACCTGGGTTGGACTCCCAAGACATCCCTTGCCGACGGCCTCCGGAAGACCTACGATTGGTACCACGCTTCGTTGGCAGGCTGAAGAGAATCCTCGGCTTCTCATTTTGTTTTATCCTTTTCAATTTCCGCGTTTTAAATTGAGCCGGAAAATCTGAATAACCAATATCCAATAAGGAATATCCAAGGGCGAAGGTAAAATAATCAGGTGTGAGGCAACCGCTGCTTGGATGTTGGATATTCCGTGTTCGATATTGGAAATTGGGACGATATCGTGGAACAGCTTCTCGCAGACGCACTGGTAATGATATCTATTGACATCTGGTGGCGGCAAAGATAGCATGTGCTATAAATTGAGTGTCGCATTTTTGGGTCGGAAAGGACACGTAGTTCAAAATCCTCCTGTGCTGCAACCGATAAAAATAATGCGTATTACGAAGACTTATAATCGCGAGGTTGGGTTATGAACGATGAGCTAGTGCAATCGACAAAGATCGCGTTGTTCCGGGGCAAGACAATTCGCAAAACCATCCACAGAAATGAATGGTGGTTTGTGGTTGAAGATGTGGTTTTGGCGCTTATTGATTCGAACGATCCCAAGCAATACCTGGCAAAGATGAAACAGCGGGATCCTGAGCTTGCCAAGGGGTGGGTACAATTTGTACATACCCTTCCCGTGATGACGGCAGGTGGCAAACAGGCGATGAGTTGCGCTAACGCCGAGGGGGTTTTTCGTATTATCCAATCCATCCCGTCGCCCAAGGCGGAACCCTTCAAGCGCTGGCTTGCCAAGGTCGGTTATGAACGGGTCAAGGAGATTGAGGACCCTGAGCTCGCAATGAAGCGGACTCGCATGCTTTACCTTGCCAAAGGGTATCCGGAAGACTGGATTGAAAAGCGAATGCGAGGGATTGCCATCCGGCAGGAACTTACGGGGGAGTGGCAAAAGCGGGGAGTGGAACACCAAAAGGACTACGAAATTCTCACTGCTGAAATCTCCAAAGCGACTTTTGGGGTTACTCCGGGTGATTATAAGAAGATCAAAGGGCTCAAGCGAGAGAATCTTCGGGATCATATGGACGATTTTGAGCTGATCTTTTCCATGCTCGGGGAGCGTGCTACAACCGAGATCACTCGCACCGAGGATTCCAAGGGCATTCCCAAACTAAAGCAGGACGCCAAATCAGGCGGGAATATCGCCGGAGGTGCCCGCAAGCAGCTCGAAAATCGTCTCGGCCGCTCAATTGTCACCAAGACCAATTTTCTTCCCGGGAAAAAGAAAAAATGACCCAGCCCTTCCCTGATAGTAATGAGGCGACATCGTGAGTTGTGAGATGCTTGGTTCTTGGCACTATGTTTATCTTCTGGAAAGCGACAAAACAAAGTGGATTTACATTGGTTGCACGCGTGATCTGAAGAGGAGAATAGCGGAGCATATGAATGGTGATGGGAATACAACGAAAAGAATGCTGCCCGTTAAACTTCTTTATTATGAGGCTTATAGGTCACAGGCTGCGGCTTTTCAAAGAGAAAAAATGCTAAAACAATATGGAAGCAGCTTGGCTAAGCTGAAGATCCGGATAGGAAGGGCTGGAGAACCCAGCCCTTCCTTGGAAGTAAGGAGCCCTAGTGTGAATAGAATCAATCTTTGCAAACTTAAAAGTCGGAAAGGAAGGGAAGGAGAACCCAGCCCTTCCTTGGAAGTAAGGAGCCCTAGTGTGAATAGAATCAATCCTTGCAAACTTAAAAGTCGGAAAGGAAGGGCTGGGTGAAAATCGACGAAGATATGCTTTACACTCCAAAAGAAGTGCAGGCCTACCTCAAAATTTCGCCGAGTACTATGACCCGCATGCTCAAAAAAGGGCTTATTCTTGCCGCCCGCGTGGGAAAACAATACAGGATCCGCGGGGCCGAGATCTTGATCTATCTCACGCCACAAATTGCTAGTAAGGTTCGCTATAAATATCGCCGGGCCCGCGAATGGGTCCATGACGAAGCCCCGGGATCCACGGGCGATTAATTTTTGCAGCGCCCGACGGCCAGCGGGGTGTTCTGCCGGGGTTTCTTGGTATTAACTCGCTTCGGGTATCATGGTAATCTTGGTTATGGTAACCGAGGTTGCTATATGAACATGCCGATAGACAAGGACAACTGGGAGAGGATCAACAACGCTTTGTTTAATACCCTCGAAAATGGTCTCTAAAGTCGATTTAATATGCTTGCAAAATACAAAATATCGGATATTATATACTTATGAAGCATAGAATTGTTTTTGACAGTGCGGAGAAGTGCCTAGAGACGGAAGATATCCTTGTCCTGATCGGACCGCGCCAAGCAGGAAAAACAACCGTTTTGCGCCATCTGGAAAGCGTTCTCAAGGCCCAGGGCAGGAAAGTGACCTATTTTACGCTGGAAGAGAAGGACTACCTGGAGGAGCTCAACAAGGACCCCAAGAACCTGTTCAGGATATTTCCATTTTCGAAGGATTCAAGGCATTATTTTCTGATCGATGAGATACAGTATTTAGAGGATCCGACCCATTTTTTGAAGCTTCTCTACGATCTGCACCGCAAGAATATCAAGCTTATTGTCACGGGATCATCCGCCTTTTACATGGATCGAAAATTCAAGGATTCGCTCGCCGGCCGGAAAAAGATCCTTCCTGTTTATCCGCTCGGTTTCAGGGATTTTTTGACGTTTAAGGACCGGAGGGAGCTTTCGGAGTATCTGCCGGTTTCTTTTTCCATGGTGGACCCCAAAAATGTGCCGCTTTCCGGAAAAAAAGAAATGGAAAATTTGTATTTTGATTATCTGCTCTATGGAGGCTATCCCAAGGTTGTTCTGATGCGGGAGGTGCAAGAAAAAAAGGATGAGCTTCGCGAGATCGGTCTTTCCTATCTCAAAAAAGATATTCTTGAGGCAGGGATCAAAAACGAGAACGCTTATTACAAAGTGATCCATATGCTCGCGGATTCACCGGGGGCGTTGGTAAATTCAAGTGAATTGGCAAGTACGGTGCGCGTCTCACAAACCGCGATCGACCATTACCTTTGGGTCGCTCAAAAAGCGTTCCATTTCGCATTGATCAGGCCTTTCTTTAACAATCTGCGCAAAGAACTGACGAAAATGCCAAAGGTTTATTTCTATGATCCCGGCCTGCGTAATTATTTTGCCAGGAATTTTGAGCCTCTGATGGTCCGTCCGGACAGAGGAGACCTCTTGGAAAACGGGGTTTTCAGGCAGTTGCTTGAATATTTCGACCTCGACCAGGTTCAGTTTTGGCGCACGGCGGACGGAAACGAAGTTGATTTTATTGTTGATGAACAGCACGCGATCGAGGTCAAATATTCGGAGAACGCTTATCGGGAAAGTAAATACCGAAAATTCAAGGAGCTCTATCCGAATATCCCTCTGCGATTAACATCCCTGGATGTCGAAACGAAGGCGTATCCGGCATTCTTGTTGTGACCCTGAGGGTGCCTTTGCATGCGTGAAAAGTATCGCAAAGCCCGCGAATGGGTACACGATACCGACGCAACCCACAAGGTTGCGCTGTATCGTACCGGTTCATTGTGAATCGGTGTGAGTGACGACACAGCACACACAGCTGCGACATTGCCGACACAGCCCACATGGCTGCGCGGCATCGTACCAATTCGCTGGGAATTGGTGCGCGGAATCATACCAATTCACAACGTTTTTTGTAGTCCCGTGGGAATGGGAATTGGTGCGACAAACCGTCGGGATCCACAGGCGATTAATTTTGCATTGCCGAAGATTCTC
>CAYMER010000099.1:0-7413 GCA_964389345.1 uncultured bacterium
CGACAAAAAAACACCGCTTGAGAAATCGCTTTATTTCAAGCAGATGGGACTCCGCAAAATGACGGCGAAATGGGCGGATGATTCCACGACCGCGGTGCTGGACCATGGCGCTAACCCAGGATTGATCAGCCACTTCACGAAACAAGGGCTCCTGGATATCGCCGAAAAATCCACGCGCGACAAGACCACTTCCAAAAGAGACCGGAAGTTCCTGGAACGTTTGATCCGCGATGAAGAATTTGACCGCCTGGCCATGAAGCTTGGCGTGAAGACGATCCATATCAGTGAACGCGACACTCAGATCACGAACCAGCCCAAAGAAGTCGACGAATTCGTCGGCACCTGGTCGATCGAAGGTCTCCGGGAAGAAGCGATCTCCCCCTCGGAAATAGGATGGGGCACGCATGAGAAAGAATTGCCTCCTTTAACCACGGTGCCGGACTACGGCCCCCAGAACCAGATCTTCCTTTCCCAAATGGGGATGAACACCTGGGTGCGTTCCTGGGTCCCGAACTACGAGATCGTCGGCATGGTCATCCGCCACGGGGAGGCGTTCAGCATTTCCGAAAAGCTCACGGTGTGGCGGAATGGAAAACCCATCTATCGCCCGACGGTCCATTATGTGTACATGCCCTGCAATGAAACGCTCTCCTCAGTTCACGAGCTCCGCTGCCGCAATTACGAGCTTCAGCCAAAATGCCGCATTATGTCGGATGAAATCGTCAAAGGCGCGGACATCTTGGGATCTCTCATCATGGGTCACAAATACACTTCCTGGTGGACCGGAAGCATCCTCACGATCGATGAAGCGCGCAAACTTGTCCCGCACCAGAACGCCACCACAATCCAGGTCGCGATCGGTGTGGTGGCTGCCGCGATGTGGATGATCAAAAATCCCAATAAAGGCGTTTGCGTCCCGGACGATCTTCCGCACAAAGAAATCCTCGCCACAGCAAAACCTTATCTCGGCACGATGGTCTCTGAGCCTTACGCCTGGACCCCTTTTAAAAATTATCAGGTCTTCTTCCAGGAAAATCAGAACTCCCACCTGGACAAGAAAAACCCCTGGTGCTTCAAGAATTTCTTATTCAAGGAATAAAGCACCTTTCCGAAACCCGGTTTCGGATTTGAGATAAACCATGACAGATACGGTCTGCCAAGCACACGGAAAGTCAGAGCGATGGAGTTGCTCGATCTGTAAAATGGGCCTCTGCGAAGATTGCGCCCCGGTCACTTTTGGCGGAAATATCTTCTGCGCAAAATGTGACAGAAAACAATCCGGAGCTGAGACTGAAAACGGCCTAAAAGAAAATTCCTTTGAGAAAGATCTCGTTATCTATACGGTCTTTACGGTAGTAAGCGGCATTGCGGCGATTGGTTATATTTTTTATTTAATCAAAGCGCTGGGCTTCGGCCCCAGGACGCTTTCTTTTTTGGAAGGCTTAAAATATTTCTGGCCTTTCGTCCTAATAGGGCTAGCCCAGCTTTTTTTCATGATTACGTTGCTTTGCCCACGCTGCGGTTGCCATATTCTGTTCTATTTTGGTGGTGGGCTGTTTGAATTTTTTCGCTTTAAATGCTGCCCTCGGTGCGGACAAACTTTAAGGGAGTGACCGGTGATCAAAAAAAAGAACACCCATGAGATCGAAAAACGCAACGCTATGCGCGGCGGTGCGGGTGAGGTCACGATCCGCCACTATTTGAAGCCCGAAGAGATCAAAGCTCGCACGCGACTTTGCGCCGAACTCATCCTTCCTCCCGGCGCAAGCATCGGCTCGCATGACCACGTCGAAGAAGACGAGATCTATATTATTCAAAAAGGCCAAGGGCTCATGACCGACGGCGGCAAGGAATTCCAGGTCGAGGCCGGCGACGCCATTCTCACCGGCCAAGGAGCCTCGCACTCCATCAAGAACATCGGCGCTGAAGACCTCGTGGTCACGGCCGTCATTATCAAATATTGATGCACTTTTCTGTTCATTGTTGTCATTCCCGAATGTTTTTATCGGGAATCCATGGATCCCCGCTTAAAGCATGCGGGGATGACATGTGCTTTTCCAAATATTTTGAACGGAGAGAAAATCCATGAACCCCACTTTCCCGCAGGAAACAATGATTCCCTCGAAGATCCTCTTTAAAAAGGGCGGGATCTCGGACCTTGCCAAAGAAACTGCAGAGCTTGGAACGCGCGGCATCATTGTTCACGGCGCTTCGTTTGAGAAAAGCGACCTCAAAGAAAAGACCTCGGGAGATTTTAAAAAAGCGGGGCTTACCGTGGAATTTTTCTGCCGGCCCCAAGGGGAACCGACGCTCGCGGAGATCAGCAACGTCATTGCAAAAGGACGATCTTTAAAAGCCGAATGGATCATCGGGATCGGCGGAGGCAGCGTGCTCGACCTTGCCAAGGCCGCGGCCGGGCTTTTTCATGCCAAAGAAAAAACCGTCTATTATCAGGAAGGCGGCGCGCTCACAGAACCCGGGATCCCGCTCATCGCAGTCCCGACGACCGCGGGGAGCGGCTCGGAGGCCACCTCTAATTCTGTGATCATCAATCCTGACAAAAAAGTGAAGCTCTCCATCCGGGACAAGGGTTTTTTTGCTCGCGAAGTTATTCTCGACCCGGACCTTCTCAAGGGGCTGCCCTTTGCCGTGATGTGCCATTCGGGAATGGATGCCTGGGTCCAGGCCTATGAATCTTTTATCTCAAAACACTCGACTTGGTTCAGCGAAAACTTTGCCCTCAAAGCCATTCAATTGATCAGCCGCCATCTGGTGCCTGCTCTCAACACAGGACGCGACGAAGACCTCGCAGGGCTCATGCTCGGAAGTTTTTTCTCCGGGATCGCGTTCTCTCATTCGCGGCTCGGCGTGATCCACGGTCTCGCGCATCCGCTGGGGGTTCTTTATAACATGCCGCACGGGCTTATCTGCTCGGTCTGCTTCGCGCCTTCCATCAAACTCAATCTCGAAGCTATGGGAAATCAAAAGTATGCCATCATGAGCCAGGCTGTCGGCATGGACATCCTCCAAAAAGTCCATGAACTGCAAAAGACGCTCAAGATCATTTCTCCTTTCAAAGGAAAACCTCTGCTCGAAAAAGAAAAAATTATCGACGAGACACTCCGATCCGGCTCCACCGCCGCAAACCCCAAGGCCATCACCCGCGAAGATGTCGAGTATCTCCTCCGCGAAATTTTTTAAAGATCACATCGGCAGCTTTCTCTTCCATTAGAAAAATTCGCAGAATTTTCAGGGATCCTTCTTCGCCGCTCGTTTTTCCCCAGCGAGGAAAAACTCACTCGCGCCTCAGGTCTTGCTCGGCGAGGCAGAGGGCCGGGAGGCAGCGTTCGAGACCCTGGGAGCTTGGTCCTGCTTCGAAGAGCAGGTCCCAGGGGCGAGACCCGAAGGCGATCGATTCTCGCAGTCCTGATTCTCGAATAAAAAATAAACGGGTAATCAGGACAGCCCCAATTTCAACTCCGTTAAAATTGATAAGTATTGGGACAGGAAGAAGCGATCGCCGGTGACGACAGGCCTTCTGCCTCGCCACCTTGCCCGCGCGACCTTCGGAGCGCGCTTCAGGATCCCTAAAAATTCCTCCAACCATTCTTTCCCTTATACAAATCCTTGTGTTGCCAGCTCCGATTTCCTTCATCACATTTCTTAAATTTTATGTTAGCATGCCCTATGCACACAAAACCTTCCTTCAACTACTGGCTCCAATACCTTGCCGTCCGTTTTTTGGCCCTGCTCGCAACCACACTTCCCGTGGAGATTTCGCACAGGATCGCCTGCGGATTTGGAACCCTGACCTACTGGATCTTGGGAAAACGTCGTAAGATCGCGCTTGAAAATATCGCCGCCGCACTCGGAGATTCCCTTCCGGACCGGAGAAAAAAAGAAATCGCTCGTTCCGCGTTCCAAAGCGCCGCGCTTTCCATGATGGAACTTTTCACCGTCGAGAAAATAAAAAAAGAAGCGGCAGTGCGCTTCAAACTCTTCGGAAACGAATTTTTGGAAGAGGCTTTTTCCAAAGAACAAGGCGTAGTGCTCGTCATCTCTCATCTGGGTTCCTGGGAATATCTTTCATTCCTTCCCTATTTTACGAAACGGCCGTGGTCGGTCGTGGTCAAGAACATCAAGAACCCTTATCTCAACAAGACGATCGATTCGATGCGCCGCGTCATGACCGTCAATCCGATCTCAAAAGACAGCTCGGTCAGGGCCATCTTTCAGGAACTTAAAGCCGGTCATGGGGTCGCCATTTTAGTCGACCAGTGGGCAGGTAACGAAGGCCTCTGGATCGATTTCTTTGATGTTAAGACATCGACCACGTCGATCCCCGCGCGACTCTCCGAAAAGACGGGCTGCGCGCTCGTTTCCGCGTACTGCCTCCGGACAGCCCCCGGTCATTATGAGATCCACATCGAAAAACCGATCAGCCATCACATGGACCGGCCGGATTGGGAAAGCACGGTCACAAAAAACCTCAACGAAGTCCTTGAACGTCAGATCCTGGGACATCCTGAACAGTGGCTCTGGGGTCATCGCCGGTGGAAAAATAAACCCGCTAACCTGCGACCGTCTTGATACCGCATAACATTTAAAATTATGGGGATGCGGTACAGTCCCAATACTTTTCAATTTCTGATTTATAGAAATTGGAGCAGTCCAAGTCGCCATCGATGAAAAGAAATAAAGACTTGGACAAGACTGTTAACCCCTAAAATAAAATGGAGAACAGTATTAGTGGATATTGAACTCAAGATCGAAAAGTTAGTTTTCGGCGGAGACGGGTTGGGATTCGTCGATGGAAAGGTCTGCTTTGTGGAAGGCGCCCTGCCGGGTGAGAAAATCCTCGCGCGGATCTTAAGCGATAAGCCAAACTTCATGAAAGCAAAACTCATTCGCGTCCTGGAGCCTTCCCCTCAACGCATCCATCCGCCTTGCCCTTATATCGAACGTTGCGGCGGCTGCCAGTACCAACACCTGCCCTACGCCGAAGAGCTGAGATGGAAAGAGTTTCAGGTGCGTGAAAGTTTTACCCAGACATTCAAGGCCGAGGAGATCCCCATCCTCCCGATCCAATATGGCGCCAAAGAATACGGCTACCGGATGAGCATCACGATCCACCGCACAACGGAGAAAAACAACAAGCCCCAGCGCCTCGGTTTCATCGGCCATGACAATCATTCCAAAGTCTTGATCGATTACTGCATGCTCGCGGACGAACGGCTCCGGGAGATCTTTACCGTAGAACACCGGCTCAACCGGCGCGAAGAAAAAAGAGCTTTCAAGCTAGACGAAAAGGGCCGCATTTTCACGAGCGATGAAGAAAAGCTTTACCGTGTCGGTGTGGGCGGCCGGTCGCTCTGGACGAGCTCCATGGGATTTTTTCAGAATAATCTTGAGGTGACAGAACTCATCGCGAAAAAATTGGCTTCATACATCGCAACGATCAATCCTGCGCGATTTCTGGATCTTTACGCCGGCGTCGGAACTTTTCCGATTCTCGCCGCTCGCGACGTGCCGGAGATCCACTGTTTTGAAGACAACCCTTACAGCACGGGTTGCCTCCGGAGAAATATTAAAGAATTGGAGTTGCCTCTGGCGGGTATTTTCTCGGGGAAGGTTGAAAAAACATTTCCGCGCTTTATACTCCAGCACACGAAGCCCGGAACGCTGGTCTTCATGGACCCACCGCGACAAGGGATCGCATCGTCACTTGCCGACTTTTTAGCCAAGGAAGATGTCGGGGAGAACATTTTTTATCTGGCTTGCGATCTTCAGATCCTTTTGCGGGATCTTCGGCAGATCCTCACCACCGGCCGCTACAAGGTCCGAGAAGTTATTCCCTTCGACATGTTTCCCCGCACGAAGCACATTGAGGTGCTTGCCTGGCTATCTAGAGTTTAGACGGTCTTCCCGGCAACCGCACCACTGGCCCAGGCCCACGCGAGATTATAACCACCGCGCCGTCCTTGGACATCGAGGATCTCCCCCGCGAAATAAAGACCTTTTTGGAGTTTGGACTCAAGCGTGACCGGATCTACTTCCTGCGCAGGGATACCTCCCGCCGTAAATTCCGCTTCATTCCAGCCGCGTGTTCCGGTCACTTTGAATTCTTTATGCTTGAGCAAGTGAGCGATCGACGAAGCGTCGGCCTTTTGGATCTCGCCTCGCAAGCCGAGAAAAAATTTATGCGTGAGAAGCCCTTCCAGCAAATTTTCACGCGCCACGCCTTTTTCAAAACGACGGGAGAATTCTTCCGCCAAAGCTGCTTCGCTCATAAAAGGAATTAGATCCACTTCGACGGTAACATTTTGAATGTGCTGGCGGTTCATGGCGATCGAGATCTCATCGCTTACGTCCAGGATCGCGGTTCCGGAAAGGCCGTACTGCGTAAAAAGAAGTTCCCCTGAAGCGGTCCGGATATTCTTTCCTCCGATACAGCTCGTGACGTTCGCCCGGACCTTTTGGCCTTGAAGAAAATGACAGCACGGGTCTTTCGCGAGTAAAGGGACCGTGCTCGGAACTGGCTCAATGATCTTATGCCCGAATGCCGCCGCGAGCGCGTAGCCATTCCCATCCGCCCCTAACGCAGGATAAGATTTTCCCCCGGCACATAAAACGACTTTCCGGCATGTTTCCCTTTCTCCACTCTTGGCCGAAATCTCAAATCCATTTTTCACGACACGGATGTTTTTTATTTCACAGCCGAGATCGAGTGTCACCTTGAGCCTTTCAAGCTCCATCTCAAGCACTTTCAAGACCGACGCTGCCTGGTTCGTCACCGGAAAAACACGTCCCGTTTCATCCGCGTAAGTCATAAGACCCAAGTCTTTGAAAAACCCGAGTATGGCTTCCTTCCCGAATTGGCCCAGGACCGAACGGACAAGCGCGAGACTTCCGGGATTGTAAAAAGAAGCGTTGAGAACATCATTGAGAAGATTGCAGCGACCGGCACCCGTGATGAGCAGTTTTTTCCCAAGCTTCGGCATTTTCTCGCACACAAGGACCGAGACCCCTTGGCGCTTCGCGGTGATCGCCGCCATCAACCCCGCGGCACCCCCGCCAATCACGATCACGTCATAATGAGTCATAGTCGCCTCGCTTTAAACGAAGGGGGTCAGGCACCTTTTCGGTTGTACCAATTCTCGTTGATACTGCCGTTCTTTGTAAGTTTTAGCAGTCGCAACAGGCTCACCGGTCATCGGATGTTTGCCCGTGTAATACATACAGGTCGAAAGAGTCATGGGAAGCGGCATAAAATCCTGCACCTGCTCCGGGTGCATCCCGCGTGCCGCCAGATACGCGGCAAGCTCCTGGGCATCGCCGTCCGTGCACCCCGGATGAGCGCTGATAAAATAATTTACAAGATATTGCTCCTTACCGACCTTCCGGTTCATGGCA
>CAYMER010000100.1:0-2600 GCA_964389345.1 uncultured bacterium
CCACCCACCGAGCTCTCAACGGCTCTGAATACTCTTTCCCTACACGACGCTCTTCCGATCTCCCTTGAACTGGAACTCCCCTTCGATCGACTTCTCCAATCCTTCGATCTCCAGAAGGTCGTTACCAGAATCCTTTTCGAATTTGAACGCCACGTAAGGATATTTTCGCGAGGAAGGTTTGATATCCTCAAGCGTCAGTTTTTCCAGGAGTTTTCTGCGCGAGGTGGCCTGCCGCGCTTTGGACGCATTCGCGCTAAACCGCGCGATGAAAGCCTGGAGTTCCTTACGCCGGGCTTCGGTGTCCTTGTTCGCTTCGTTCTTCTGACGGAGCGCGAGCTGGCTGGATTCAGACCAAAATGAAAAATTACCTGTAAAAAGCTGTATCTTCCCGTAATCGATATCCGCGATATGCGTGCAGACACGGTCGAGGAAATGGCGATCATGCGAAACAACGATCGCCGTGTTCTTGAATTCATAAAGAAAATCCTCGAGCCACATGCAGGTTTCGACATCCAGATGGTTCGTCGGTTCGTCGAGGAGCAGGACGTCGGGATTTCCGAAAAGCGCCTGCGCAAGAAGCACGCGCACCTTCTCGCTCGCCTCCAGCTGTTTCATGGGGACTTGATGCATGGCGTCGGGAATCCCAAGGTCGCTCAGGAGTTTCGCCGCCTCGGGCTCGGCATCCCAGCCGCTCATATCCGCGAATTCATGTTCCAATTCCGCGGTACGGATCCCGTCCGCATCCGAAAAATCAGGCTTCGCGTAGATCGCGTCTTTTTCCTTGATGATGTTATAAAGCCGCTCGTGCCCCATGATAACGGTTGTCAGCACCGTGTACTCGTCGTACGCGAACTGGTCCTGCTTAAGGAACGAGATCCGCTCCTTTTTTCCTGCGGCGACAGATCCGGCATTGGGTTCGAGTGAGCCCGCAAGGATCTTGAGAAATGTGGACTTCCCCGAGCCGTTGGCTCCGATCAAGCCGTAACAATTCCCTGGCGTGAACATGATGTTCACGTTTTCGAAGAGCACGCGCTTTCCGTATTGTAAAGTAACACCGTTCGCTGAGATCATGATTGATTCCTGTTAGGATGAAGTCTCGGGGAGGGCGTATCTTACCAGAAAATCCCGCAAACTCAACGGGAAGATACTAGCCCAAATTCAAAGCCTGGTCTTGAATTTTGGCTATTTCTTGGGAAGAACGCTGTGGATAGCGACGAAGGTCTGAGCGGAAACAGGGGCGCGGAAGACAAGCGAGAGGCGGCGATCGGTGATATCTTCCACTGTCCGCGCCATTTCGGTCTCGACCGAATAGACGAGCTGGGCCTTGATCACGGGAGGCGTGTTCGAGACCTTTTCCTTGAGCGCGGGGTCTTTTTCGATGAGCTTCAGGACATCCTTGTAGCGGATACCATAAATATCCATTAGGGACTGCACGACCTCTCTCTCAAGACCGGAGCGCTTGGCCGCATCATCAACAGTCTCCGTGATGGTTCCGCCGCCGTAGACCGCGAACGTTTCTTTTTCGTAGATCTTGTGAATGTGGTTCATACAATCCTCGGCCACTTTCCGGTAAGTCGTGTACTTGCCGCCCACCACGAAAATGACGCCGGACTGCGAACTGTAGAAAAGATGCTTGCGCGAAAACTTGCTTGCCGAACCGCCTTTGCGAATAAGCGGCCGGAGTCCCGCGAAGGTGCTGAGGATCTTCTCCGGGCTGAAATCAAGCGTCGGGAAAACGCGCTTGGATTCACGCATCAAATAATCGATATCCTTTTGTTCGACCTTTACTTTATCGGGACTCGCGCTGTAATCCGTATCTGTCGTGCCGATCAGAGAATTCCCCATCCAGGGAATGACGAAGAAGATGCGGCGGTCGCTTTGAGAGCCGATCAAAACGGCGTGTTTCGAGATCTCGCCTTTATAAACAATGTGAATACCTTTCGTGGTCCGAACTTTTTTCTTCGCGTTTGGAATATCCAAACGCAAAAGTTCGTTGGTCCACGGCCCGGCCGCGCAAATGACCCGCTTCGCGCGCACCTCGAATTCTTTGATCCCGAGCATATCGCGCGCCCTGACGCCCGCAACACGGCCATTCTCTTTCACGAAGGAAACTGCCTTCACATAATTGGCAATATGGGCACCGTAGTGATCGGCCATCAAAACGTTCTCGAGGCAAAGCCGCGCGTCATCCATCTGCGCGTCATAATAAAGCACGCCGCCTTTCAGACCCTTTTGTTCAATGCCCGGCTCCAACCGGATCACTTCTTCGCGCGTGAGATTTTTGCGCGGCTTTACCCGGTACTTTCTGGCAAGCAGGTCATAGAGAAAAACACCAAACTGCATCATCCAAAGAGGACGTTTGTCACCTTCATAAACCGGGATCACGAATGGCAGTGGTTTCACAAGATGTGGCGCGACCGTGAGCTGAATGTGGCGTTCTCTCAGAGATTCCCAGACGAGGTCGATTTCGAGATTCTCAAGATAGCGGATACCGCCGTGAATGAGCTTCGTGGATTTACTCGAGGTTCGACTCGCGAAATCACATTTTTCAAGGAGAGCGACCTTCATGCCAAGCTTGGCCGCAAGATTTGCAATAGCGG
>CAYMER010000101.1:0-5273 GCA_964389345.1 uncultured bacterium
GACATTGAGCGGCTTGCGACTTGGGATCCGACGCGCAAAGGCGAGCACGAGATCGCTTTCACTCCTGCCCGGGTTCTGCTTCAGGATTTTACGGGCGTTCCGGCGGTGGTCGATCTCGCGGCGATGCGCGAAGCCATGGTCAAGATGGGGGGCGATCCCAAAAAGATCAACCCGCTTCAGCCCGTGGATCTTGTGATCGATCACTCGGTGCAGACGGATTTTTCAGGGACTTCTGACGCGTTCGCTCAAAATATCGCCAAAGAATTCGCTCGCAACCAGGAGCGTTATCAATTCCTCAAATGGGGCCAGCAGGCCTTTCAACATTTTCGCGTCGTGCCTCCCGCGACCGGCATCATCCACCAGGTAAATCTCGAATACCTTTCCCCGGTGATCTTCAGCCGCAAAGATGGCGGGAAAACATTCCTTTATCCGGATACGCTGGTGGGTACGGATTCGCACACCACGATGATCAACGGGCTGGGGGTGCTCGGTTGGGGCGTGGGCGGGATCGAAGCCGAGGCCGCGATGCTCGGCCAGCCGGTCTCGATGCTGATCCCCGAAGTCGTAGGAGTTAAATTTTCCGGGAAATTATCCGGGGGCGTGACGGCAACGGATCTCGTGCTGACCGTTACGCAGATGCTCCGCAAAAAAGGAGTGGTCGGAAAATTTGTGGAATTTTTCGGGGCCGGTGTTTCGGAGCTTTCGCTTGCGGACCGCGCGGTGGTTGCGAACATGGCCCCCGAGTACGGCGCGACCGCGGGTTTTTTCCCGGTCGATCAGGCGACGCTCAATTTCCTCCGGCTGACCGGGCGAAGCGAGGAGCAGATCAAACTTGCCGAGACTTATTTGAAAGCCCAGGGGCTTTTCCGCGAAGGCGGAGAAGAAAAGATCGTTTATTCTGACACATTGGAGCTGGATCTCGCGAGCGTGGTCCCGAGTCTTGCCGGCCCAAAGCGCCCACAGGACCGCGTGACGCTTGGGGAAGTGAAGCTGTCGTTTAAGAAGGCGCTCGCGGAAACGGTGAAAACAAAAGCTGATCTCACGAAAAAAGCCCCACTTGAGATCGGCGGAGAAAAATGTGAGCTCGAACAAGGAGCCGTCGTGATCGCGTCCATCACAAGCTGCACTAATACCTCGAGCCCCTCGGTGATGCTCGCCGCCGGGATCCTCGCGAAAAAAGCGCTTCAAAAAGGTTTGACCGTAAAGCCGTGGGTGAAGACAAGTCTTGCTCCGGGTTCGCAGGTCGTGACGGATTATCTGGCGGCAAGCGGGCTCCTTTCCTGTCTCGAAGTGCTGAAATTCAATCTCGTGGGATACGGCTGCATGACGTGCATCGGGAATTCCGGGCCGCTCCAGGAACCTGTCTCAAAAGCGATCAAGGAAAAAGACCTGGTCGTGGCGTCGGTTCTTTCCGGAAACCGGAATTTCGAAGGGCGGGTGCATTCGCAGGTTCGCGCGAATTATCTCGCGTCACCGCCGCTTGTCGTGGCCTACGCGATCGCGGGCACCGTCATGATCGATTTTGAAAAAGATCCTCTCGGAAAAGGGAAGAATGGAAAACCCGTTTATCTCAAGGATATCTGGCCGAGTTCGTCCGAGATCCGGGAAGCCATGAAAAGCGTAGACCCTGCGATGTTCCGGAAGCGCTATTTAAATGTTTTTGAGGGGAACGAGGCCTGGCGCTCCTTGAGCGCTCCTGCGGGTGACACATTTGCTTGGGACAAAAAGTCCCTCTACGTGAAGTCCCCGCCTTATTTTAAAAAAATGCCGGCCTTGCCGCCGAACCTTAAAGACATCAGAAATGCGCGCGTGCTGGTCGTGCTAGGCGACTCGATCACGACCGATCACATTTCTCCCGCCGGTTCCATTGCGCCGGCGAGTCCGGCCGGAAAATATCTGATCGAGCAGGGGATCGAACCCAAAGATTTTAATTCTTACGGTGCGCGGCGCGGGAATCATGAGGTCATGATGCGCGGCACATTCGCCAATATCCGCCTGAAGAATTTTCTCGTTCCGGGAGTGGAAGGCGGTTTCACAAAATATTTTTCTGACAAAAGCAAGCCAGTTCAGACCGCGATCTACGAAGCCTCTGTAAAATACCAGGAGGAGGGAACGCCGCTTATCATTCTTGCGGGCAAGGAATACGGCTCCGGGTCGTCGCGCGACTGGGCGGCCAAGGGCCCCGCGCTTCTGGGCGTCCGCGCCGTGATCGCCGAAAGTTATGAAAGGATCCACCGGAGCAATCTCATCGGAATGGGCATCCTGCCGCTCCAGTTCTTCCAGGGCCAGAACGCGGCTTCATTCAAATTAACCGGCGAAGAAACCTACACCCTTGAAGGGATCGCTAAAGGACTCAAACCGGGGAAGATCCTTTCTTGTACGGCGTACGGCGTACGGGGTACGGCGAAAAGCAAAAAAGTTTTTGAAGCGGTGTGCCGCATTGATACCCCCGTCGAGCTCGAATACTACAAACACGGCGGTATTCTCCAATACGTCCTCCGGCAATTGTTGAAATAAAAAGTATCTCGCCCTGTAGCCCGTAACAGTTTTTGAAAAAAGGAATCCATGCGTACGGAAGAAGAGCTTTATGTGGAGATGGGATACAAGATCCTTTACGAGGACGAATTCTTTCTCGTGGTGGATAAGCCGGCGCCGCTTCCGGTCCATGCGGTGGGGCGTTTTAAAGAAAAGAATCTCCTTAGTCTTTTGATAAAAGAGCTTGGCTCTGGGAGAGAAGGACTCAGGATCGTGAACCGGCTTGATTCGGAGACAAGCGGGATCGTGCTGGTCGCGAAATCGAGCGTGATGGCCGGAAAGCTCGGGGTTCTTTTCGGGGATAGGCAGGTCGCAAAAGAATATCACGCGGTAGTGTTCGGAACGCCCGAAGCCAAAGAAGGAACGATTTCGACCGCGCTTGGAACTGAGATCAAATGCGGGCATCATGTCCGTGTACCGGATCCCGGCGGAGAGGCGGCTGAAACGCATTATCAGGTTTTAAACAGTACAGGCGGGTATTCTCTTTTGAAAGTGATGCCGCGAACAGGGCGCACGCATCAGATCCGCGCGCACCTTTCATTTTTGGGACATCCCATCGTAGGTGACAAGATCTACATCGATCCCCGGATCTTTGAACGCTATATCCACGAAGGATGGCAGGAGGAGATGCAGCCTGTCGTAAAAACCAGGCGCCTTCTTTTACACGCCTCCCGGTTGGAATTTCGTCACCCTGTGACCGGAGAGCCTGTGAACTTCACTTCCGCGATCCCGCCCTGTTTCGATTCATTCCTAAATGAGACAAAATGAATATGCTTGGGAGCGTCCCACTTCCGACAATAAGCAATCCCAGTGCGATGAGGCACGCTCGCGAGACGGAACGGGCACGGTGGCGGACAGGAATCGCCTCTCGCCACCGGCTGTTCATCCTCTCCTGCGGCGGATGCCAGCCTGCGCTCTCGCTGATGGGACCTGCTCTGTCGAGCAGGACCAATCTCCCATCAGCTCCGAGAGCTGTCTCGATGCGGTTCCTGTCCGCCGAGTGAAGTCGAACGCGCGAGCGAAGATCGCCTCGCTGGGGCGATCTGAGCAATGACGAAGCGCATTGGGATTGCTAAACGCAGGCACTTTTTAGAGGTGATTTACACGGAGGAGTTCAAATGACCGGTTCAACAAAGGTGACAAGTACTGCTTGTTGGGACTGCGGCTTTCGCAGGGATTTCGAAAATACTTTTCTGGGCATTTGCACTTGGTTCGAGGTTCACGGAAAAGGTTCGAATAAGGACATTCCGCCGGCCTTGGTGGAAAAAGGCTGTAAGTATTGGCAGGGAAAAAGAAAATAATCAGGAGGCGTAGATCATGTTCGACAAACTAATTGGATATTTAGTGGCGCGAGCGGGCAAGGAATACTCCTCGGGTTACCGGGCAGTGGCGACGGTGCTTGGCGCGACGCTTTTTATCGTGGGCTGGCCGGCGCTCATCTGGGTTTTTGGGTTTGGAGGACAGGGAGCTGTTTTTCCGGACTTGGCCGCTGTTCTCTTGAGCGCTCTTTTTTTTGTGACCGGAATTCCGTGGGTGGTCTGGGCCGTTTTCTGGCAGCTCTGGAAGGGGAAGGGCACGCCGGTTCCTGTAGTGCCCACCAAGGAGTTTCTACCTTCCGGGCCTTACCGGTATTGCCGCAATCCCATGATGATCGGATTTTTTCTTTATCTGGCGGGGTGGGCCGCGCTTTTCAACCGGACGGGTTCCTGGGGCGCGACTGTCCTTTTGCTGATTCTTTTGATCCTCGAGATCAAACTGATCGAGGAAAAAGAACTCGAACAGCGTTTCGGGGATGTCTACCGCGAGTACAAAAAAAAGACGCCGTTTTTCATTCCAAAATTCCGACGATAAGAACTGAGGTAGAAAGATGAAACGGGTGAGGCGCGCTTGGGTCGTATTAACAGCAGCCTTGTTTTTTTCTCTCCCAGGATTTTTCTCGAACTCTTTGATGGCGACTGAAAAGCTGCCCCAGCTTCCTAAGTTTTTTTTGAATAACAAACCCGTCACCCCGACAGTCCAGGACTTGTCTGGCTTCGGCACCCGGCCCCTCCGCTTATTGGTTCAAAGGAATAACCGGGCTCACAAGGACGAGCTGATTCAGGTTTATGCCCTCGGAGCGCGCGAAGGAGAAGATCTTCGGATAGCGCTGGCGGTACCAATGCCTGGGATGCGCGTGACGCTTTACAAGATCTTGCATGAAATGGATGGATCGCGCTATTTGAGCATGCCCACCTCGGTTTATTTTGATGAGCCCGGAGAGACCCCTTATCGGGAAAAGATAGGACCTTTCCGCGAAGCTTTTTTTCTGATCACGCTTGAAAAGACCGATTCGTCTGAGCTGAAAGACATTAACATCCGTTATTTTGAGGAGCGGGTGCGGAAACTCGTGATCGGAGCTTATAAGACCAATTTTTTATTCTCTTCCTTGAAATTAAAAATGAAGGATTTTGCGGACCCAGACGCCAAAACCTTCTTTGAACGTGACGCACAACTTCTCGTCGACCGGCTCATGGATCCTCGGCGGATATTCCTGGTTCGGCTTTGGAAGGCTGGCCAGTCAACGGAGGCGACGGGGCGCGTTCCGGAAGTTTAATGTAAACCCTAACTCCTAAATAGAAGTAGATGAAAAGCAGAAACCTCCGTTGTTATAATGGGTTCGACGAAGAATCCATTTCACCCAATGGGTGAAGAAAACAACAAACGGAGGTTCGAAATGATGCTACTCGGGAAAATGGACC
>CAYMER010000102.1:0-6247 GCA_964389345.1 uncultured bacterium
TTGAACATCGAACTTTGAACTTTCAGCTCCCCTCACCTCAGAGCGGATTGCGGCGGTTATGATCTCGGCCTGGGCCGGAGTCACCTGAACCGTCTGTCCATCAGAAGCCCGAGCGCTCACAGTCATAGGCTGATAAGTATCTTCGGGCAATCCATTGCGGTAATAGTCCATATAGAGCTCCCACCTGATCTCTTCACCGCGAAACACGGGCTTGCCATTGACCACTTTAATCTGTTCAAAATTGCTCATGTCCACATGCTCTTTATACAAGCCTGTCGGCTCACCGCTGTATCCGCCCAAGGCTTGCGCAAAAACAGCCAAACGCAATTTATCGTTCCCGTAACCGTAGGACTTCGACTTTGCATCGGTCCCCGACGGACGGATCTCCAGCACCTTGTCCGGAAATTGCATATAAACACCATCCCCCACGAACAGGATGTCCTGAAGGTCGTTGAATTGGAGACCTTGGGACGCAAACGTATCGTTCAGGATCTCCACGATCTTCAAAAGCGTCGTCTTACCCGCAAGCTTCGAAAGAACCATGTTCACGAAAAACGCGTAATTTTTCTCTCTCGCGATTTCTCCTTTTGCTTTCTCTCGTTTCAATTCATCGGGATTCGGCTCACTTTGATTGTAGAACACCTGATCGTGGCGAACGTCAAAACGGCTCGCAATCCGGTTCGTCTCAAAAAGCTCATTCAGATAATCCGATAAGGTCTTTCCCTCGGATTCCAAATAAGCCGCCATTGCCGCCTGGATCACCAACGCTTCCCCGGCGCTCTTTTCCCGCATCGCGATAGCTTTACGGCCTCCCTTGCTAACAATCAATTCCTCGGGCCCGATGATCATGCCCCCGGATTCTTCCCCTGCAAAGATCATCCGCGGATCCACTCCGAGGGTCACTTTCCGTTCAAACACATCGGTCACCACGACCTCCCCAGCCGGATTAAGCACCATGAGAGCTTCGCTTTTTTTCATGCCAGCCGCAATTTCTTTAAAACCGACGGGCACATTAACGACCTGCACACCATTCGCCTCGGCCCACTCACGCCACGCCGGAGAAGAAGCGGTCGTCATGATCAAAAACCGCGGATGTTTATTCCACAGCCCCGCTGCCTTGAGCGACTCAGCATGATAGACCATGGTCATGAAAAACGACTGGTTCGGCGAATAAACCGCGAGGATCCGCTGTTCATCCAGCTTTAGAACTTCCACCCCCAGTTTCCTCAGATATTCCGAACGATCTACAGACTCGATTTGTCCGGTTACCAATCGGTCACCATCAGGGTCCGTCATAAGAACGACCTTCCCGATCGGCGCATCTTCGAGCAGCGTGTTGTACCCCATTCTTTCCATAACAGGAATGGCGGTCGTTTCGCCGGTTTTTTTATCGCGTTTGATCACCGTCGTATCCTGCGTGTAGTCCTCCACTTGTCCGGCAACCGTTAACTCTTTCCCGATCCCGTGAAAAAACGGATCTTCTTCCGTGTGGAACCATTCAAATGCATCCGCAATGCCCAACTTCGTAAAGATCCGGGTCATGGTCCGGTACATCGATCCGCCAACGCTGTCGATGATTATCTTGTTCTGTAATCCGCGGATCCGGTCCAGATTCACATCTGTCGCCACACCTTTCCTCAAATACTCCACGTACACATCCGTGCCGTCATCCGTCGCTTTCATCAGGCCTTCATCGATCAACGGATCGTTAGCCGCCGCAATGTCAAACCGGAATTCCCCGTTCGCCCTCGCCGATTCGAACATTTCACGGATCTTGGCCACAAATCGCCCCGATTCTTCAGGTAAATACTGGCTCCCTTGATTGTTAATATCCTTCGTCGCTGAAAAATTGCTGCCGGCATGGGACGAGGTCACGTGCTCGGCTCCCACGAGGTCGAACATGAAAGTCAGCATCGACACCATCCAGATCGGCGTCGTGTGCCGTTTCACGGGAACATACGTGCGGATCCCTTGCCCCGCTTGGATGCGAGCGATCATATCCACAAAACGCTTCGTGTTATAACGCGATTCCCCGCCGGCCATCTTTTCGAGACTCTTTCCGGGGAACATTTCTTTGCTCACCAACGCTTTGGCCAATGTTGCAAAGGCTATTCCGATTTCGTTAATACGATTGCGCGTATCCCACGGATACAAAATATTCTGCGTCAGACGAATACCTGCGGTCGCGACCTTTGCTTCAGCTTCGTAATCCTCCAGCCACGCCATGAGACCCAGGCCCTCCTCATTCGCTTCGGGATTCCGTGGATCAAATTTCACGCCTTCTTTGTACGGGTACAAATGGGCATGTTTCAGAACAGCCTCGAACCGACCGGAATTTGTGATGTCAAAGATCGGGTTTCCGCGTTTGACATACGCCGGCGTTGTCGCCTCGACTTGCGCTGTGTACTTTGCTTCCAGCTCAGGATGCGTCGGTCCTAACACAGGCACACCCCTCGCCTCAGAGCGGGCAGCTGAAAGACCCACGAAACCGGAAAGGCCCGGTTGCGTTCCGGTTAAAGCGTCCACAAGACCACTCCAAGTGCTGTCGCCTCTCACGTCGGAGTTCGCGGCTTTGAGCACACCCACGGCGTAGGCCGGGTTCGGCAGCATAAGACCGACGGATATAATGACTGCGACAACTTTATTGACGAATGTGTTGATTTTCATTGTTTGAAATTCTCCTGGATTTTTTATTTTTTAACTTTGAACTACGAATTTCGAACTTGGAACTTTCGTTCCCGTCCACTTGCTTTTCAATACTTCTAAATACTGGTCATGCTATGCCCGGTCGTCGGACGGCGCAAAGCGCGGGAAAATCAGGACAACGGTGTATCCCCGCTTTTTCAGGGCGTCAAAAATGTTACGGCTGTGAAAACCTCCAGCCACTAAGGCGGCTAACTTGAGGTCGCGATCCTCGATCTCGTGGTCGAGGTTCTCGATCATCGCCTTTTCTCGGATCCGGGCAGTTTCGTAAAAGGATAGAGCGACGGGGATCCATTTTTCGAATTCTTGGGTGTCGAGAAAATCAAGGCGGGGACAGTCATTTTTCTTCAAAAAATGACTGTCCCCGTTTTTCTGTTCCAACGCAACAAACTCATCCTCTGTGAGCCGCAGATCGAAAAGCTTTTCAAGCGTCCCGATGCCGCGAACGGTTTCCATAAAAGCAACTTGTTCTGCTGAAGGTTTTTCCGCGAGAAACACAGCTTGGGAGGCATGCTCAAGTTCGGGAAAGATGGCGGCCGTGTCCATGAGGACGATCCCGCGAAGAATATTTCTGTAGCTGATAAGATTTTTCGGAGGAGAAAGCGACTCGGCCTTGGAAAGATCTCGCGCTTTTTTCAAGAGGGCTTCAAGAAATACAAGCTCCCCTTCCGCTGTTTTCTGATCTTCAAGAGCCAGGATGTCTTCCAGCTCCGGCTTGGTAAGGTTTTGGGAAAGGAACCGCACCACGGATTTTTTTTCCACAGCCAGCTTGTCAGGGTCATACGTTCCGTTCCCGCCGGAAAGAGCCACTATTTTGGCAAGATGCGGGAAACGCGCAACACCGGGGACACTCGATTTTTCGCTCAAAATGAATGCCCCCATTTTGCTCATCAGAAATTGGGCATAGTCGAGAAGTGAGATCTTCTGGTCTTCGAATTCCCGGCGCATGGTCATGATCTTAAGCATCGCGGGCATAAGGACCTTGGGCTGAAGATTTTGGATCTGGGGATCAAGTTGTTTAAGTTCATTTAAAAGCTTAGAACGAACTTCAGAGAACTGGAGGAAAATATTCATATTGGCTTCGTAAAGCTTGGGATCCTCGATGCCCCGCAGCCGGAGGTCCAGGTCTGTCGCAAGGCTCAGATATTCGTCGCCGGAGATCTTCCCTTGGCGCAAATACTCTTTCGCGACTTCCTTGCGGCGCTCCGGACCCGTCAAACTTCTGAGCGGAGTGAGACTAACATCGCCCCAGCCGCCTTCGACAAAAATATCCCGGAGCGATTCATTCTCGGCAAGGTCCTGAAGAATCGCGGCGATCGCTTTCTGGGCCCCGTAATCGACATGCGCTTCTTCGACGATCACGACCGTTTTCCCGTTCGTTCCTTCCGAACGGTCCCGGATTTGTGCCAAATGGAAGGGAATGAAAATCTCGGCGGCAAAAAGCAAGGGAGCAAAATAAACGATGACGAAAAGTATAGAGAATGTGCGGAAAAAAAGATGGCCTCCACCGCGTGCATACTTATTACAAGCGCAAAGAAAAATCATAAGGTTTTTCCCGAGTTTCCTCTCTTGAAATTGGAATTTGATGCGAACAGGGGAAAGGTAACAGGTGAGGGATAAAAAGACAAGTTCCAGGCTCATTTTTTTACATTTTTTTTATTTTTTTCATAGAGGAAAAAGAGGAAGGATATTTTAAGGAATAGAGGGATGTTATAAGGTGCTAGAAGGTGATAATTTTATCAAAAATTGCGCCAACTACGGGGACACTCATTTTTTCGCTAAAAATGAGTATCCCCGATGCGTTTAAAAATCGATACAGGGTTGAGCGAGGATCCCCTTGAGGAAAGGGTGTTTGATGCATTTCATCTCGGTCACAAGGTCCGCGGCTCTGAGAAGCGAGCGGGGCGCTCCCCTTCCGGTGAGAATGACATGCTGGAGGACCGGCCTTTTTTTGAGAGTTCTAATAACCTCGGAGGTTTTGAGAAATTTATATTCCAAAGCAATGTGAATCTCATCGAGAATAACCAGCTGATATTTTGAATCCTTCAAGAGTTCTCGACTTTTCTTCCAAGCCCTTTGAACGGCTTTCAGATTTTCGTCAAGGGCAGTCTCCCACGTAAATCCACCGCCAAAGCTCCAGACGCGGGACCGACTTCCGATTTTTTTCAAAGCGCGGAATGCGCCTTCCTTATCCAAAGCCTTGTTCGCGACAGAATATTTAAAGAACTGAACTATCCCGACCCTTCCGCCGTGCCCTAGTGTTCGCAGCGCAACCCCGAACGCCGCAGTCGTTTTCCCTTTCCCATCGCCTGTATAAACCTGGATCAGACCTTTGTTCATATTCGTTCCAAACTTTTTTCCTGACTCTTAGAGTATGAAGTTAACTTTGAACCTTAAACGTGAAACTTTAAACTCAATTTGATATTTTCTTCCACGGCACGACAAAGAACTCGCCGCCCGTTCCGTATTTCGCTTCGATATGATAACTCTTCTTAAGATTCTCAGGCACAAGAACTTCCTCAGGTCTCCCCGATGCAAGCACATTTCCCTGATCAAGCAACACGAGCCGGTGACAAAACCGCGCGGCAAGCGTCAGATCGTGCAACACCACGATCGCACCCCGTTCGTGGTTCACGAAACGGGATAAAAGCTCCATCACCTGAAGCCCATGCGCCGGATCAAGCCCCTGAACCGGCTCATCCGCCAAAAGAACAGAAGGCTGAGTCGCAAGCGCGCGCGCCAAAAGCACCAGATTCCGTTCGCCTCCGGCCAAATGATCGACAAAACGGTCCTTCAGATGCGCAACGTCCGTATCTTCCATCGCTTGAGCAATTGCTTTTTCATCTTCCTCGCCCAGTTGCTCCCACGGCATCAAATGCGGAATGCGCCCCAGAGAAACGAGCCGCTTTACGCTAAGCGGCCAGTAGATCACTTGTCCTTGCGGCAAATAAGCGACCTTTTTTGCCATGGTATCTTTCTTTCCATCCAAAATTCTGACCGTTCCAAGTTCCGGAATCAATTCACCGATAAGCACTTTCAAGAGAGTTGATTTTCCGGCACCGTTCGGTCCAATGAGCCCGAGAACCTCCCCCTTCCCGAGTTCCAGGTCCACGCCCTGAAGGATCGGGAGCCCGTCAAAACTCACGCGGATATTTTGCGCTTCAATCAGCTTCATAATGTCTCAATAAAGGTGCCAGGCACCATTTCAGGGAAAAGGTGCCTGGCACCTTTATTCTTGACGGGTTTCATAGAAGCTTCCGCCTCATCTGAAAGATCAACAAAATGAAGAACGGCGCGCCGATAAGCGAGGTCACGACGCCGAGCTTCAGCTCCACGATCGAGGGAATGAGCCGCACCGCAATATCGGATAAAAGAAGGAGGATCGCCCCGCCCAGGGCGCTCACGCCCAAAAGTTTCCCCGGTTCATGCCCCACGAACGGACGCAAAAGATGCGGCACCACGAGTCCCACAAAACCAATGCTTCCGCACACCGACACCGCGGCTCCCACACAAAGGGCCGTTCCGAGGATCATCCTCAAACGAA
>CAYMER010000103.1:0-3609 GCA_964389345.1 uncultured bacterium
GATTGTGAGACTGATCGGGCTTATTCCGGACAAACGTTCGGACATGAAGGAGTGGCTCGCTCAGATCGCGGCCTGGAAAAAAAAGCATCCGATGAAATATGAAAAGACCGGCCAGACGATTCATCCCGCGTATGTAATCGAAAAGATCGGGGAGCTGACGAAGCACCAGGCGATTGTGGTTACCGGTGTGGGACAGCATCAGATGTGGACGGCGCAATGGTATCAATTCGATCGGCCGCGTACGATGCTCACTTCCGGCGGGCTGGGGACCATGGGCTATGGTGTTCCAGCCGCCATCGGTGCGCAGCTCGGAAAACCTAAGGGGACGGGGGTCTGCATCGAAGGCGATGGATCGTTCCAGATGACCATGACGGAACTTGCGACCGCGGCTTATAACAAGGTGCCGGTCAAGACATTCATTCTGGATAACGGTTACTACGGCATGGTTCGCCAATGGCAGGAGCTTTTCTACAAGAGGCGTTATTCGGGTTCTGTCATCGGTCCGACGAATCCTGATTTTGTGAAATTGGTGGGTGCTTACGGAATCCTCGCGCTCAAGGTCCGGAAGAAAAAAGAAGTGATCCCGGCGATTAAAAAAGCGCTGGATCACAAAGGTCCCGTGGTCGTGCAGTGTCTTGTTTCCAGAGAAGCGAATGTGTATCCGATGGTCGCGGCCGGGAATGCCCTGGACCAGATCATGGATATGGCTTAGAAAAAAGAGGATAGGGTATAGGGGTTAGGATGAACCGTCAGTTTTTCTAAACCCCATACGCCAAACCCTAAACGCTATATAAAAAGGAGTTCTTATGCAACATGTCATCTCAGTTCTTGTAGAAAATCACTTTGGCGTACTGGCGCGTGTGGCGGGGCTTTTTTCGGCACGCGGGTTCAATATCGATAGTCTTGCGGTCGGGGAAACTCAGGATCCTGAAGTATCGCGCATGACTGTTATTGCGAATGGGGATGATCGAGTGGTCGAGCAGATCATGAAACAACTGAATAAATTGGTGGACGTGATTCGCGTGGAAGATCTTACGGCTAAAGACATGATCGCGCGAGAGCTCGTTCTGATTAAGATTGGGGCGAACGTTTCCACCCGTAATGACATCATGCATGTCGTCAACACGTTTCGCGGGAAGATTGTGGATGTGAGTCCGGAATCTCTGACGATCGAGGTTACGGGGAGCGAAGGCAAGATCGACGCGATGCTCGAGCTTTTGAAGCCGTTCGATCTTAAGGAAGTCGTTCGGACGGGGCAGATCGCCATGGCTCGTCGGGGCGAACTGAAAGCTCCGTCAAAAGGCGCAAAAAAAACCGCTTGCGTGACAACGAAAAAAGTCTCGAAAAAGAAATAACAAACAATTCTTTGCGCGCAACGGGTAACGCTCAACGCGCAACGGATTTTTAACATTGCGCCTTGCGTGCTGTGCATTGTGCGAAAAAATGAAAGGAAAACAAAATGGCAGTCAAAATTTATTATGATAAAGACGCGGATCTGAATCTTCTTAAGGGCAAGAAAGTCGCCATCATCGGTTACGGGATCCAAGGTCGCGGTCAAGGATTGAATCTCCGTGATTCGGGTGTGGATGTGATTGTTTCCGAGATTCCCGGAACGCCGAATTATGAACAGGCGGTGAAAGACGGTTTCAAGCCCATGGAAGCGAGCGAAGCGGCCCAGCAGGCGGATATTATCCAGATCCTGACACAAGATCATCTTCAGGCCGAGATCTATGAAAAGCATATCGCGCCGCACATGAAGGCCGGTAAATCGCTTTGCTTTTCTCACGGGTTCAATATCCATTTTGGATACATCAAGCCCGCGTCCGAAATCGATGTCTTCATGGTCGCTCCGAAAGGACCGGGTTCCCTCGTGCGTTCCCAGTTCGTGGAAGGCGGCGGCGTGCCGTGCCTCGTGGCGGTGAAACAAAACCCTAGCGGCAAAGCGCTCCAGATCGGCCTCGCGTATGCGAAGGCAATCGGTGGGGCTCGTGCGGGCGTGATCGAAACCACTTTCAAAGAAGAGACGGAAACGGATCTTTTTGGCGAGCAAGCGGTTCTCTGTGGCGGTTTGAGCGAATTGATCACCGCGGGTTATGATACTTTGGTCGAAGCCGGATATCAGCCGGAAATGGCGTATTTTGAATGTCTCCACGAAGTGAAACTTATTGTGGATGCGATGTTTGTACACGGGATCAGCGGCATGTACCGCCGCGTTTCCGATACCGCGGAGTACGGCGGTTATAGCCGTGGGCCGCGCGTGATCACAAAGGACACCCGCAAAGAAATGAAAAAGATGCTTCAAGAGATCGTGTCCGGGAAATTCGCGAAGGAATGGATGGAGGAGAATAAGAAGGGCCGTCCGAACTTCAAGAAGCAGCGCGAGACCTGCGACAAGCATGGGATCGAAAAAGTCGGAGCGCAGTTGCGCGGGATGATGGCGTTTATTAACAAGAAATGACATGTTTTTATGTCATCCCCGAAAGCTTTAATCGGGGATCCAGACTGGATTCCCGCTAAAAACATGCGGGAATGACAAAAAAGGAAGTATGACGGAAAAACGCAAGATCTACATATTCGACACGACGCTTCGTGACGGCGAGCAATCGCCCGGGGCGTCGCTTACGCCGGACGAAAAGCTGAAGATCGCGCGTCAGCTCGAGCGGCTGAATGTTGATGTCATTGAAGCCGGTTTTCCGGCCTCCTCACTGGGGGAGATGAAGGCTGTTTCGATGATCGCAGAAAGTGTGCGCAGGCCCGTGATCTGCGGTCTTTCGCGTATGATGTCGAGGGATATCGATGCGTGCCGGAAGGCCCTTGAAAAAGCGGCCAAAAAAAGGCTGCACATTTTCGGGGCTACTTCCCAGATCCACCGAGAGTTCAAGCTCAAGAAAGACAAAAAAGAGATCCTCGCGATGGCGGTTCAAAGTATCAAGTCCGCGGTCAAAGATTTCAAACAGATCGAATTTTCTCCGGAGGATGCGTCGCGTACCGAGCGGGATTTTCTGGCTGAGGCGGTTCGCTCCGCGATCAATGCGGGCGCAACCTCGATCAATATCCCGGACACCGTGGGTTATGCGATCCCGGAAGAATTCGGCGATTTGATCCACTTTTTGATCAAAAAAAATCCGGAGTTTGGCAAAAGCGTCGTGCTGTCGGTCCATTGCCATAACGATCTTGGTCTCGCAACCGCGAATTCTCTGGCGGCGGTCCTGGCCGGCGCCAATCAGGTGGAATGCACGGTGAACGGGATCGGCGAACGGGCAGGGAACGCTTCCCTGGAAGAGATTGCCATGACGATCGATACGCGCGCGGATTTCATGAATTGTTACACAGATATCAAACTTTTCGAGATCACCAAGGCTTCGCGGCTTGTTTCAAATTTGACGGGGATGGTCGTCCAGCCCAACAAAGCGATCGTGGGACGCAATGCGTTCTGGCATGCTTCCGGCATCCATCAGGATGGAATACTCAAGAAACGCCAGACCTATGAGATCATGGACCCAAAAAAGATCGGACTTTCCGGCAACCTGCTGATGCTCGGGAAACTTTCGGGCAAGCATGCCTTCGAGGTTCGCGTCAAAAAACTCGGGTTCCGGTTGGCGCCCAAGG
>CAYMER010000104.1:0-4952 GCA_964389345.1 uncultured bacterium
GGTCCATTTTCCCGAGTAGCATCATTTCGAACCTCCGTTTGTTGTTTTCTTCACCCATTGGGTGAAATGGATTCTTCGTCGAACCCATTATAACAACGGAGGTTTCTGCTTTTCATCTACTTCTATTTAGGAGTTAGGGAAGTCACTCGTCTTGGTGACCTGGTGTCTTTGAGACCCGTTCAAAAAGAAGAATGACCCCATGAGCTTTTGTGGGTATAATCCCACAAATCTCAGCCATACAACTAACTGACATTACTCACGGAGGTCTTATCATGGAATGGGGCATGAAGAACAGATTTTCAAGGATCATGAATGCACGATCTGGAAATTGCGTCATGCTGGCAGTCGATCACGGCTATTTCCAGGGGCCGACAACAGGGTTGGAAAACCTGGGCAAAACCGTGGAGCCTCTCCTGCCCTTCGCCGATGCCCTCATGATCACGCGCGGCGCCCTCAGAAACTGGATCCCTGCGGAGATGGATAAACCCATCGTCCTCCGCGTCTCAGGCGGGCAGAGTGTCCTTAAGGAACTCTCGAATGAGATCATCACCACCTCGATCGAAGACGCCATCCGGATCAATGCCTCCGCGATTACGTGCTCGGTCTTTGTCGGCAGTGAGAACGAAAAAGAGACGATCGGCAATCTCGCTTGGCTCGTGAACGAAGGCGAGGATTACGGGATCCCGATCTTGGCCGTCACCGCGGTTGGAAAAGAACTGGTGCGCGACTCGCGCTACCTCGGACTCGCCTGCAGGATCTGCGTGGAAATGGGCGCTCACATGGTCAAAACCTATTACTGCCAGGATTTCCCTAAAATCGTCAAGGCCTGCGGCAATGTTCCGGTCGTAATCGCCGGAGGAAAAAAGATTGCGGAGAAAGCGGCGCTTGAAATGGCCTATGGCGCCATTCAAGACGGTGCGGCCGGCGTCGATATGGGACGGAATGTATTCCAATCGGACAACCCGGTCGGGATGATGAAAGCGGTCAAGGCCATTGTCCATGAAAAAGCCACCGTCGCGAAGGCGCTCAAGATCTACAAGCCTTCCTCGAAATAACTATACTTTTTTGTCATCCCCGAATGCATTAATCGGGGATCCAGACTGGATTCCCGCTAAAAACATGCGGGAATGACAACGCAAACAGAAAGAATTCTTCATGAAAGTCGCCGTCTATTACAATAACCGCGATGTCCGGATCGAGGATATCCCCAAGCCTAAGATCGGTGAAGGTGAGATCCTTGTCAAAGTCAAAGCGAGCGGGATCTGCGGCACGGATGTCATGGAATGGTACCGGATCAAAAAAGCCCCGCGCATCCTGGGCCATGAGATCGCAGGCGACATCGCCCTTTCAAACGCTCCGAAATATAAAGTAGGCCAGCGGGTCTTTGTCAGCCACCACGTCCCCTGCTATCAATGCAAGCACTGCAAAAACGGCGATCACACGGCCTGCGAAACACTGCATACCGGTAATTATGATCCGGGAGGCTACAGCGAATTCATCCGTGTCCCAAAGATCAATGTCGAGTACGGGGTTTACGTTCTCCCTAAAAAGCTTTCCTATGAAGAAGGGACCATGATCGAACCGTTGGCCTGTGCCCTCAGAGGTCAAAAGGTTATTGGCGTCAAAAAAGGACAAACGGTTTTGATCCTGGGCTGCGGCATCTCGGGTTTACTGAATGTCCGGGTCGCCAAAATGAACGGCGCCAGGGTGATTGCAACCGATATGGAAGAATGCCGGCGTGTGAAAGCCAAGGAATATGGCGCGGATGAGGTTTACAATCCGAAAGACATTCCCCCTTTAAAAGCGGAAAAAATTATTCTTTGTACCGGGGCGCTCCCCGCTGTGAAGCAGGCCTTTGAATCACTCGACCGGAAAGGAACGCTCCTACTTTTCGCAATCCCGGAGACAGACATTCAACTCCCGACCGTGGATTTATGGAGGAATGAGATGACGGTGACTTCTTCTTACGGTGCGGCACCGGACGATTTGAAGGACGCAATGAAGCTGATCGCGGAAGGCAAGGTCCTCGTAAAGGACATAATCACCCACAGACTTCCGCTCGAACAGGCCCAAGAAGGTTTCCGCCTCGTCACCGAGGCAAAGCAAACCCTGAAGGTGGTTTTACTTCCTTAGCCGTCTCTTGTCTCAAGACTGCGATCTTCACTCCCCTTAGACTTTTCCGCTTTTTACCAATCGCTCAGCCTCGAGCCAGATCTCAAGGTCTTTATTGAGAACTCGCCCTTTTTGTTCCCAAAGCTCCTTGGCCTTCTTTTGGATTCGTTCATTCAGATCTTCCTTGGAAAGCTTTGGCTCTGAAGTTTTACTCCACCTCAAACCTGATATCTTCACCATGTTTTGTCCCTCCTGTGTTAGACATCCCCTGGAATGATACCTCTTTACACTTCTTACGCCCACTCGTTTTTCTGCAACGGATGATCAGACCACCTCGCAAAGAAGACCCTTCAGATATTCTCCTTCGGGGTGGTAGATGTTGATCGGGTGGTCGAACGCGTGGGAGGTTTTTTTGAGGATCCGGACATTGCGCCGGGCGTCGGAGGCAGCGCCAAAGATGATCTTCTGAAAAAGATCCGGCGTGATATAAGACGAGCACGAAAACGTGAAAAGCAAGCCGCCCTTGGGGAGCTGCTTTAAGGCTTGCAGGTTGATATCCTTATAACCGCGCGCGGCATCCTGAACCTGATTTTTACTTTTACAAAAGGCCGGCGGGTCGAGAATGATCAGATCGAATTCTTTTTTTGTCGCGCGCAGATAATCAAAAACGTCCTGTTGGGCCCAGACGCTTTGCTCCGTACCAAGCCTGTTCCTTTCAAAATTCTTCCTCCCCATTTGGACCGCAGGCTCGGACGATTCAACAGACACGACCTCTTTCGCCTCACCCTTGGCCGCGTAAACGGAGAATCCGCCCGTATAAGCAAAACAATTGAGCACGCGCTTGCCGGCGCTGAGGCCGCGAACCACTTCACGATTTTCCCGCTGATCGAGGAAAAACCCCGTCTTCTGACCGCCTTTGATATCCACGCCGAAAAAAAGTCCGTGTTCCTGGATCTCGATTGCTTCCGGAGGTTCCTTTCCTGTAAGCACGCCCACGGAACGCTTGAGACCTTCCCATTTCCGAAGATCAGAATCACTTCTTTCGAAGATCGAGTACGCGGGAAAATATCTCTGAAGGATCCTCACGATCACAGGCTTCCACGCATCGATCCCGGCCGTGTTGAACTCCGCCACCAAAAAGTCGCCGTAGACATCCACAGTAAGCCCCGAAAGAAAATCCCCCTCGGAGTGGATCAGACGATACGCGTTCGTGAAGGGCGGCATGAATTTCTTCCGAAGCTCGAGCGCCTGTGAGATCTTTTCATCGAAAAAAGCCTCGTCGATTGTGACATCCTCGAACGCAAGCATGCGCACCACGATCTGGGACTGGGGATTGAGATAACCCACCCCGAGAAACTCTTCTTCGGAGGAAAGAACGCGGACCAGGTCACCGGCCTCAAATCCTTCGTCGATCCGGTCAATCGCGCCGGAGAAGATCCAGGGATGACGGTTTTTGACGGGCCGTTCTTTACCTTTTTGGAGAACGCAACGGACGGTTTTCATGGCTTCAGGAGAGAAGCACAAAGGTCATGGCGAAAAGACTCACGGCGATGCAGTAATAACCAAAGATGAAAAAACGGCCTTGCCGGATGAGCCCCATAAGCCAACGGATCACAAGATATCCCGTAATCGCAGCCGCCAGAAACCCGGTCAGAACGATCGTCGCGTTCGCTGAAAAATATTGGATCCCCTCTTTTAGGTCCATCACGATCGCTCCCGCCACCGCAGGAACGGCGATCAAAAATGAAAATTTCGCGGCATCTTCTTTTTTGATCCCCAGAAACATCCCCGCGAGGATCGTGCTACCGGAACGTGAGATTCCGGGCAAAAGAGCGATCCCCTGGACCAGGCCGATCCAGAACGCGTCCCCGTAATGGATCACCGAAAGATCCTTTTGTCCTTTCTGGAACCGTTCGCTCAGGATCAGAAGGATCCCCATCACGAACCACGCGGCGGCAACAAAGAGGAGGTTCGCAAAAGCCGTTTCAAAAAAATGTTTGAAACAAACGGCGATGATCCCGGTCGGGATAAGCGTGATCAAAATACAGACCCAGAGACCTCGATGCGGCGGTTGAATGCTGGAAGTGGCAACAGGCTTTGTGGAAAAAGCTCTCAGAATGCTATTCGTGAAGTCCTTCAGAATATCGAGGATATCCTTGTGAAAGAACGCCAGGATCGCGAGAAGCGTTCCGCCGTGCACGGCAATGTCGAACGCCAACAGCGGCTCTTTTATTCCGAAGAGATTTTGGAAAAGCACCAAATGCCCGGAGCTAGAGACCGGAAGGAACTCTGTCAGCCCTTGGACAATCCCTAACACCAGCGCTTGCCATAAGGTCATAGTGAAGTCCCAAAACGCTCCCTAACGAAGAGCTTGAGTGGTCGCCTTGATACTTCGCGCTATCTGTTGAGCTTGCGCGTTCTGCTGGAGCGAAGGAGAAGGAGCCAGAGACGCCACCTTAAGCTCTTCGCCCTGAACCTTGGCCGGCTCGGCCACCGCCTGGCACACATCACTGCAGCTATGTGTCGGGATCCCAAAAATCGTGAAATACCGGCGTGTGCACTCGCACCCCTTGTCATTTTTGTAATGACTCGTGATGCAACCCGAGAACGCCAAAAGCGCCAACAGAAAAACAACGTTCTTCGCTGAAGATCTCATGAGCAATCCTCTTGTTGATGTTCCCGTGTTGACCGATTTTATTTATTGACGTATTTCCTAGCTGCGGCCGGAACTACCTACGCCACACGCTCTGCGACCGGAGCCGCGACCGCTTTCACAGACGCCGCACATACTGACGCTACGGGTTCATCCGTACGTGTTTTATGTTTACACTTGGTGCTAG
>CAYMER010000105.1:0-4563 GCA_964389345.1 uncultured bacterium
CCGAAGAACCGTTGACGCCGTTTGTGAACTGAAAAAGTAATTTTTGATAACTCCCCTTCGTCGCCTCGTCCTTGCTATCGCGTGTATCGCGCCCAAGCGCCAGGGAATAGTCCAGAAGATCGTCCCCGCCGACACCCGGGATGTTTTGCCCGGCGAAAATGGTCCTTATATCTCCCTTGCCGTCATGGGCCCGGTTTAAAATGTTCACTTTTTTATAATCAAAACCCGCTTCGAGATCGATCGTGGGCGAGAATTCATAACCGGCCCGAGCGCCCACCCGGGTTGTTTCCATTCTATAGGAGGTGCTGTCGCCCATGCTGGTGTGCGGCCCAATGCCGTAAAAAGGTTCTTTTTGCTGACGGTCATAGCTAAAAAGGCCCTTGGTGTGAAACCCGGTTCCGCCGATCTTCTGCGCTCCGATCTCGGAACCCACCGCGAAAAAAACGCTGGGGCAATAAAGGAGTGAGGTTGTAGCAAAAAAATCCGGGAATTTTTCTTTTTGTCTGGCAAGCGTTAAAAGATTCAGCTCGGTGCCAAAAAAGGGTAGCGCGCTCAAATCCGTGAACCCGGCGAGGGGCTTGACCCCTCGCTTAAGAGACTCTTCGTAGAGCCATATTGTTTTCTTATCTATCCGGTGATTCTCGGTATAAAGGATCCCCTGGTCCATGGGCCACTTGATCAGTTTAAAAGGAAGTTCGAGGGCCCTTGAAAAAATGTCTTTGAGAGGTTGGACGGAAAGAGGTTGGGTATAAACGGGCGCATAAAGATCGGCCTTCTTCTCGTCGCCATAGGCGATCAAAGTGAACAGGAAGATCCCGAGGCAAAGAAAGGAAAATATTTTTTTCGTTTTTTTGATCATTTGTTTAAGCTTTTGTTACGAATAGCTCTTTTAGCATTCCCAAAAAGTATCGGCCGCTATTTTGAACCCTTTACGAAGGAGAATCAATAGGGTTTGTCTTCTTTTTCAAAAGCGTCAGCGAACAGACGCATTTCGGGGGCTTGCCCCTCTTTCCAAAGGACCGCAACCACGTCAAAGGCGACCGGAGTTTTCACAAGCTTCTTTTCTTTCATGTACCACTGGGCAACCTTGAAGATCTTTTCTTGTTTTCTAAGATCCACGGCCTCCTGAGGCGCCCCGAATTGGGCGCTTGTCCGCGTTTTGATCTCAACGAATGCAAGCCTTCCCTGCCGCCGGGCGATCACATCGATCTCGCCGATCTTGCACTTGTAATTTTTTTCGAGAATCTCGTATCCGTTCTTTTTCAGGAACACGCAGGCTGCCGTTTCGCCCCGCTCGCCCAAAGGCGCTCGAAAGGGTCCGGGGTGTGGCGTCAGTTTCATGACGATGTTCCCGCGAGAATGGCCTTCGCTGCTTCCCGGACCGGCGCGAAACTGTAGCGGTGAACAGGGGACGGACCTTTTTCCTTGAGGACTTGCATGTGCTCAGCGGTCCCGTAACCTTTGTGATTATAGAATCCATAGGCGGGATAAAGTTCATGAAGTTTTCGCATCCCGTGATCACGGAAGACCTTGGCCACGATCGAGGCTGCGGCAATGCTCGCGGATTTTCCGTCGCCATGAATAACACCTTTTTGCTTGAGCTCGAGATCCAGACGCATGGGTCCGTCGACGAGAAGACTCGCGGGAGTGTGCGAAAGGTTCAGAACGGCCTTTTTCATGGCCAGGCGTGTGGCTTCGTAGATGTTGAGTTCATCGATCTGACGCTCGTCCGCGAAACCGATGCCGACGATGGAAGAACGCGCGATCCGGAGATAAAGTTCTTCGCGGCATCTAGCGCTTACTTTTTTGGAGTCGTTGATCCCGGCGAGGGTCTCTGGACTTACAAGGATCACCGCCGCAGCCACGACGGGGCCGGCTAAGGGACCGCGTCCGGCTTCATCCACGCCTGCCAGCCATCCTCCGCCCGTGGCGGAAATTTCCTCGCGGTCAAAAGCCAAAAGCTTCTCGAGAAGAAGCGCCTTGCGGGATACCTTTCGAGCCGCCTCCATCGTAGCGGGGTCTGAAAAGGTTCTATTGATTTTTCAGGTAGTACAGTTTCGCGCGGCGGACTTTGCCTTTCACGCTCACTGTAACCTTTTCCACATTCGGCGAATGAAGCGGGAAGATCTTCTCGACCTTGTCCCCGTAACTTTCCTTGAGAACGGTGAAGCTAGCGCGAACGCCTTTTCCTTTTTTGCGAATGCAGACGCCCTCGAAAAGCTGGGTCCGTGTCTTGTCGCCTTCTTTGACGCGGACGTGCACCTTGAGGGTGTCGCCTACGCGGAATGCCGGCGCCTTTTTTGATGCGAATTCTTTTTCGACAATGTCCATTTTGTTCATTTTATGCCCCCGTTTGTGTAAATTATTTTAAAAGATCCGGCCGTTTTTTTCTCGTGACTTGTTCGGCTGTTTTTTTCCGCCAAGCATCCAATTTCTTATGGTCGCCCGACACGAGAACTTCGGGCACTTCCCACCCCCGGTATTCACGGGGCCGTGTGTAATGGGGATGTTCCAGCATCCCTTCTTGAAAACTTTCGTGCTTGACCGATTCCGAATTCCCTAAAACGCCCGGCAAAAGCCTAGTCACCGCCTCGATCAGGCAAAGGGCCGGCGCTTCACCGCCCATCGTAATAAAATCGCCCACTGATATTTCCTGGTCGATCAGATGGTCTTTGACGCGCTGATCCACGCCTTCATAATGTCCGGCGATCAGAACGAGGTGCTTTTTCTTTGCAAGCTTTGCGGCAAGAGCCTGGCTCATCGGCTCGCCCTGGGGATCAAGCAACACCACCCAAGGTTTTCCGCCGATCGCTTCCACGCATTCAAAGACCGGCTCGGGTTTCATCACCATCCCTGCTCCGCCGCCGAACGGCTTATCGTCCGCCGTTTTATGGCGATCGTGCGTCCAGTCCCGCGGGTTGCGGGTCCGGATCTTCACAAGCCCCTTCGCCTGCGCCTTTTCTAAAAGAGACTCCCCGAGAGGGCTTTTGAAAAAATCCGGGAAAAGCGTCACGATATCGATTTGAAGCGTCATAAGGATCCGGCTGAAAAAGCTTAAGGGGATAAATATGCTAAAGAGGCCAAAAACTTTTCCGGCGTCCTGAGCCTATTTAGCCTTTTTAGCCTATTTAGCCTTTTTTAGTTTTTTCTTTTCCCGCCGCACCAGGCTCTTAATAGCGACGCTCACCTGTGCGCCCTGCTTCACCCAATAATCGAACCGATCCTGCTTTACGACAAAAACATCTTCCTTGGGAAGAGCGTCATAATGGCCGATCTCCTCGATAAAGCGCCCGTCGCGCGGTGACTTCGCATCACTGACCACAATACGCCACTGAGGACGGTTCTTGCTGCCGAAACGTTTCATTCTTATTTTGACTGACACATTGCCTCCTTTAATGAGTACGTGACTTACGAAACATAGTGAACGTAAGTCATTGTACGAATTAAACCCCACACCCAAAGGATCATTTAATTTCTGATCAACAGAATGTGCGAGGTTCTTTTTAAAATCCCCCCATCCAGAAGAACACCGCCATCTGGGTGTGGGGTCAATTCGGACCTACAATTTACCCCGAGGGGTAAATTGTTTCCTCATTGATTATTCTTTTTCTCTTCGGATGATCGCACCGAGGGCCGTGAGTTTCTGTTCGAGCCTCTCATAACCCCGGTCCAGATGGTACACGCGCTGGACTTCCGTCGCGCCTTCCGCGACGAGGCCCGCGAGCACAAGCGCTGCGCTGGCCCTGAGGTCGGAGGCCATGACAGGCGCTCCGCTCAACTTTTTAACGCCATGCACAATAGCGCTCGGCCCCTCCAAAAAAACCTTCGCGCCCATGCGGCCAAGTTCAGGCACATGCATAAAACGATTCGGGTAGATCTTTTCCGTGATCACGCTGATCCCAGGCGTGACTGTTGCAAGCGCCATCGCCTGGGCCTGCAGGTCCGTCGGGAACGCCGGATACGGCAGCGTGGTGATGTCGACAGGTTTTAGTTTTCCGTTTTTTCTCACGCGCGCGGAGTTCTTGAACTTGTCGACACGCACGCCCGCCTGATGAAGCTTGTCGATCACCGCATTCAGATGGCTCGGTTCCATTTTCCGGACCAGGATATCCCCGCCTGTGATCGCCGCAGCATAAAGAAATGTTCCCGCCTCGATCCGGTCCGGGATGACCGAGTGTTCCGCCCCGTGGAGCTTCCGGACGCCTTCGATCTCGATCCTTGGAGAACCTTCGCCTGAGATCTTCGCGCCCATTTTTCTCAAGAATCGCACAAGGTCCACGACTTCAGGCTCGCACGCCGCATTCTCGATCACGGTTTTTCCGTGCGCCAGGGTCGCCGCCATCATGACGTTCCCTGTCGCCAGCACCGAAGATCCGTACCCGCCCCCGAGATAGATCTCCGCCCCGCGCAATTTTGTTTTGGCTTTGACCTTCACATACCCATGTTCGATCGTGATTTCGGCATTCAGTGCTTCAAGACCTTTTAAATGAAGATCGATCGGCCTGGGCCCGATCGCGCATCCTCCCGGAAGCGATACTTCCGCTTCTCCGAGCCGCGCCAAAA
>CAYMER010000106.1:0-2608 GCA_964389345.1 uncultured bacterium
GAAAATATCCGACCAAGATCTACGATGCCGACGACAAGTACAAATTGGAACACAAGAGGAATAGTTGCAAAATATGACAGAAATGGGGTCAGACCCCTTAAATGAGGGGGTCTGACCCCATTTCTGCAAGGATTATGATGAAAAACTGGACCTACGAAAAAGCGGGCGTGCCGCATCTTAAAGGCGATCCTGTGTACAACCGCAAGATCGCGGGGCTGATCCGCTCGACGCATGTTTCCGGCGTTTGCGGCGACACGCTCGGTTTTGCCTCCCTTTTTGACCTGTCGAAAACAGGCATCAAAGATCCGCTGCTCGTGGCTTCGACCGATGGCGTGGGGACCAAACTGGAACTCGCGCGGCTTTTGGGGAAACATGACACGATCGGCATTGATCTTGTGGCCATGTGCGTGAACGATCTCATTACTTCCGGTGCGCGTCCGCTCTTTTTTCTCGATTATTACGCTTCCGGAAAATTCCAGGCGAACGTGATCGGCGAAGTTTTGAAAGGTGTTACTGAGGGCTGCCGGAAGTCCGGCTGCGCGCTTGTAGGCGGCGAGACGGCTATCATGCCGGGATTTTACACCGATAAGAAAAAGACGCTTGCGGCGCAGTACGACGTCGCGGGGTTTTCGGTCGGCGCGGTAGACCGCAAGCGGGTGGTGACCGGCAAGTCGATCAAAACCGGGGATGTCATCCTCGGTATCCAGTCTTCGGGTTTTCACTCCAACGGCTATTCCCTTATAAGGAAGATCTTCTCAGAAAAAGAGCTGGCAGGCCCCGTGGGGCGGAAACTTTTGATACCCACTATTATTTATGTGAAGCCGATTCTCGCGCTTGTGAAAAAATTACCGGTCAGAGGCATCGTCAATATTACCGGAGGCGGTTTTTATGACAATCTGCCTCGCGTGATCCCTAAGGGTTTGGGAGCTACGATCAATCGTGGCTCATGGAAAGTCCCGGAAATCTTCCGCATCGCGCAAACCGCCGGAAGTATCTCGGACCATGAAATGTACAAGACCTTCAATATGGGTGTCGGGATGGTGGTGATTCTTGAAAAGCGTCACGTTCCGTCCGCCCAAAAAGTCCTGAAAAGTTTCAAATTGAGCTCGTGGGTTATTGGAAAGATCACAAAGCAAACCGGGGTAACCATTCGATGAAAGTTCTTTTGATCGGGTCCGGGGGCAGGGAGCACGCGCTCGCGTGGAAGATCGCGCAGAGTCCGATGCTCACCAAACTTTATGCAGCGCCTGGAAATGCCGGGATTAGCCAGCATGCGGAATGTGTTCCCATTGCCTCGGAGGATATCAAGGGCCTTCTGGAATTCGCGATTCGTGAAAAAATCGACCTTACGATCGTAGGCCCCGAATCGCCGCTTGTGGCCGGGATCGGCGATATATTTCGTGAAAATGGACTGCTGATCTTCGGGCCGTCCAAAGAAACGGCGCTTCTTGAAGGAAGTAAAGCTTTTTCCAAAGAACTCATGACAAAATATAACATACCCACGGCTGCCTATGAGATCTTTACGAATGTGAAAGAGGCCAAGCATTATGTGATCGAGGCGGAGATGCCGCTTGTGATCAAGGCGGACGGGCTCGCGGCGGGGAAGGGTGTCGTGATCTGTGACAGTTCCGAGCACGCGGTCGCAACGCTGACACAAATGAGGGAAGAAAAAAGTTTCGGGGATGCGGGTTCCAAGGTCATTGTCGAAAAAAAACTCGAGGGCGAGGAACTTTCGATTCTCGTACTGACGGACGGGAAAAAGATCATTCCTCTGGCGAGTGCGCGCGATCACAAGCGGGCGTATGATCACGATCGGGGTCCCAACACGGGCGGGATGGGCGCTTTTTCGCCGAGCATGAAGATCCCGGAATCCGAGATCGGGAGCGTTATCGACATCGCGGTGCGTCCGATTCTTGAGGGCATGGCTCGGGACGGGATGTCTTACCGCGGTGTGCTTTATGCCGGAGTCATGATGACCAAGGACGGGCCATTCGTGCTGGAGTACAACTGTCGGTTCGGGGATCCGGAGACCGAGGTGATCCTGCCGCGTCTTAAGTCCGACCTTTTACCTGTGATGGTGCAGATCGCCAACGGATGTTTGGAAACTGAAAGTCTTGAATGGTATGAAAGAGCGTGCATTACGGTTGTGATGGCATCAGGCGGCTATCCGGGTTCCTATGCAAAAGGTTTCCCGATCCGGGGGCTTGAGACTGCGAAGGGCCAACAGGATGTAGCGATTTTTCATGCCGGTACGGCATTCAATGCACAAAAACAGATCGTGACAGCCGGGGGACGTGTGCTGGCTGTAACAGCTTGGGGAGATACGCTTAAAGTAGCGCATGAACGTGTTTATCAAGTGATTACGCAAATTAATTTCGAAGGCGGTTTTTGCCGTCGGGACATCGGCCAGAAGGCTATGGAGGTGCTGCGATGAACAAGCTTGTTTCGATCGTGATGGGGAGTGATTCGGATCTGGAAGTGATGCAGGAATGCGCCGATGTGCTGAAAGAATTCGGGGTGAGCTTTGAGATGCAGGTGCTTTCGGCGCACCGCACACCGATCCTTGTCGCGGATTTCGCGACTCAGGCAACGCAAAAGGGCCTCAAGG
>CAYMER010000107.1:0-2782 GCA_964389345.1 uncultured bacterium
CCGGTGACTGGAGTTCAGACGTGTGCTCTTCCGGTCTCATCGCAATCCTTTTCTTGATTGTTCAGCCGCTATTGAAAAATTAAAATACTTGTGTAATGTTTCAGCCGCTTTCAACGCGACGCCGGCATTCCAATTTTGAAAATCCCCGGCGAGCCCGAGTGGGATACCAAACACAGGCTTCGCCTTCCGCAGAGTTCCTTTATTTCGTTTCACAACTCCACGAATCACCCGGAACGCTTCCGGGCATTGCTTCCCGATCACGACGTGACCCTTTGGTTTGATGATCGCGGCTTTTTCGGCGGCGATCTTTGCGATGGTCTTGCCCAGGAACGCTTCATGGTCGAGATGAATAGGTGTCAGAATCACCACTGGCGCCTTAAGAACATTCGTTGCGTCAAGACGCCCGCCAAGTCCTACCTCGAAAATACCGACCTTGACGTCCTCTTTTGCAAAAACCAAAATGGCAAGAAACGTCAGGATCTCGAAATAGGTCAGAACGCCCCATGTTTCCGGAAGAGGTTTTTTGTGGAGAAGCTTTTGAATCGCAGAAAGTTCTTCGGCCCAAAGCTTTGGAGAGGCCATGGCACCCTGAACCCGTACCCTCTCGCGCGGTCCTTCGACGTGCGGTGAGTGATAGTAACCTGTCTGGATGCCGTTGGCCTTGAGGATGGATTCGAGAAAAAAGCCTGTCGATCCCTTTCCTGTGGTACCTGCAATCAGAATGGGAAAAAAATTCTTCTCCGGATGACCGCTTATTTTAAGTAGATGCTCCATCCGCTTGAGATTGAAAAAAGAATTCTTGGGGAACTGCGCGAGCTTCTCAAGGTTGGTAAAAGAATTTAAATAACGAAAAGATTGGAAGTAGTTCATTTCTCGGGACTCGGGACTCGGGACTCGTTTTAGTTCCTCGTTTTTACGAGGGGCGAGTCCCGAGGTACGAGTTCCTGTTTTTAATGTTTAAAATGCCGTTCGCCGGTGAAGGCCATGGCGATCCCGGCCTGATCGCAGGCCGCGATCACGTCCGCATCGCGGATCGAGCCGCCGGGCTGGATGATGGCTTTGATCTTGTGTTTGGCCGCCATTTCGATGGAGTCCGGCATGGGGAAAAAAGCGTCGCTGCCAAGCATCGCGTCCTCGGTAAGATAACCCGCCTTTTGCATTGCGATTTGCACGGAGTCCACGCGCGACATCTGCCCCGCTCCGATCCCGACCGTGTGCTTGCCTTGCGTCAGCACAATAGCATTGGACTTTACGACCTTAGAACACTGGAACGCGAAGATCAGTTCCTCGGTCCCCGCTTCGGAAAGCTTGGCTTTCGTGACGAAGTTCAGTTTCTTTTTCAGCTCTGCCATGTGATCTTTGATGGGCCTGTTTTTTTCCTGAACTAGAATGCCGGTGCGCAAAAATTTCACATCATAGAGATTCTCGTCGCGGAACTGATGGACCTCGATCAACCGGAGGTTCTTTCGGGTCTTGAGAAGCCTGAGGGCTCCCGGCTTGAAGGACGGGGCCACCAATACCTCAAAAAATGCAAGTTTCTCGAGAACTTTTTCCGCGATCTTGCGGTCACAACAACGGTTCATCCCAACGATCCCGCCAAAAGCTGAAAGGATATCGCCGTCGATCGCTTTATCGACTGCCACAAGAGCCTGCGTGTCCTGAGCAATGCCGCAGGGATTGTTGTGTTTGATCACGCAGGCCGCCGGCGCATTGAATTCGGCAAGCACATCTAGTGTCGCGTCGACATCCATGAGGTTATTGAAAGAAAGCTCTTTGCCGTGGAGCTGGGTCCATGAAGCTGAGGCCTTGTGTGTCGTCGGGATATAAAAAGCGGCTTTCTGATGCGGGTTTTCTCCATACCGCAAGTCCTGCGCTTTTTTAAAATGGAAAACGAATTGCGGCGGGAGCGCTGGCTCTTCTCCGGTCTTTTTTTTGTGTTTGTCCATATATTGGCTGATCACGGCGTCATAGGCGGAAGTTTTCTCGAAAACTTTCTGAGAAAGCACAAAGCGTGTCTCGTCCGTCACGCTTCCTTTGTGTTCATCAAGCTCTTGGGCAACACGATCATAATCCTGAACGTCCGTGATGACAGTCACCGACTGATAATTTTTCGCTGCGGAACGAAGCATCGAAGGGCCGCCGATATCGATGAACTCTTTGGCGTCGTCCATGCTCAGGTTTCCTTTGCTCGTAGCTTCTTCGAAAGGATAGAGATTCACCACCACCAAATCGATGGGCTTGATGCCATGCGCCTTAACCTGCTGTTGGTGGCTTTTCTTGTGGCGAAGAAAAAGGAGACCTCCGTGGATCTTGGGGTGAAGAGTCTTCACGCGGCCGTCAAGCATTTCGGGAAATCCTGTGTAATCTTCGACCGCCATCGCGGGAACCTTGGCCTGTTTGAGAGCTTTCAGGGTGCCGCCGGTGGAAAGAATTTCAGCGCCGTGTTTGCGCAGAGCTTTGGCAAAAGGGATAAGACCGGTTTTATCGGAGACGCTGATGAGTGCGCGGCGAACGGTGTGGCGTGACATCTTGTTGAACCCTCCTCTTAAAGAAACGGTGCAGTTTTAAAGTGATGGGACCGGGCTTTCCCGCCCCGATCGCGCGACCATCAAGCTCACGAACCGGCAGGACCTCCCAGGAAGTATTACAAAGAAACGCTTCATCCGCGTTAAAAAATTCATGCCGGGTCAGCGGAACCTCCCGGACTTGCATCCCGAGTTCGAGGGCGCATTTTATCACAAACCTCCGGGTCACTCCATTCAAGATTCCGTGCTCCGGCGGC
>CAYMER010000108.1:0-3371 GCA_964389345.1 uncultured bacterium
CCGTGTACCGCATTCTGTGCTTCCCCGATTTCGCACATAGTACTTAGTACATCGTACTTGGGAAAAAAGTCTCTGGCGTTAGACTCTCCACTCCCAACCCATCGCTGGTCTAAATCATTTTCTTTTTCCATATTCTTCTCCAATAGAAATATACCCTATGGGATAGAATAAGGCAATAGCTCCTTATAATCTTTGTAATAAATAACACTGTTTATAGCAATTTATAGCTGTTCATATAGCATAATATAGCTTTAATAATCAAACTACTCGTAAATGGCTCATTAATTGGTCTTCAATCTGTTTGGAGGGTAAAAAGGGCCCGGTCATCCGCCAGATGGCCGAGAAGAAAAAATGAGGTAATTTCGAAGCGGACGACTTTCTGTTTTACGCCAGGATCTTTTTGAGCTTATCGGCGGAGAGATCGAGTTCGTCCATAAGCTGGTGAAGATGAACCTCCTCGTCCCGGATGACCTGAGGGATAGCCTGGGGACTTCCCTTCCAAGAACGGAACAGGGCGAAGAGATCATCCTGCGCCTCCCGTCTGTCGAGAAAGACCTCGATCTTTTTAGCAAGCCGGACGATGGAAAGAAGCTTCTGCAGGATCTCGGGATCAAGCTTCGAGATGAAATCCCGGAGGCCCTGGCAAAGCTCCTGGCTCAGGTACTGCGCGAGCGGCTCCTTGTGAATATGGACATCCAGAGCCTTCGCGGAATCCATGATCCGGTAAATAGAAAGTGTCCGTTTGGCCGGGAAACCGCGCCCGCCCCAGTCCTTCACGGCTTCCAGCATGCGCTTACTCAAGGTGTGTTCGGCCGCGTAGCGGAACTCGACCGGAATCGGCACGTTGATCGAGCGGTAGATCTCGTTCATGCGAAGATTTTCTTCATAGATCTGCTCGTAAAAATTACTGACCTTTGTGATCGTTTCATGCGTCAGGATGCTGATGATCTTCGCGCGGTCTCCGAGCCTGAGGTCCTTCAGCGCGTAATAGGTTTCGCCGAAATGAACATCGATCTTTTTGGAAAGATCAAGGATCGGAAGCTGGTAAAGCGCTTCGAAAAGCTCCTTCTCGAGCTTATCGAACTCCTCTTCATTCACGTAAGGTTTCACAGAACAGCGGAAATCATAAAAACCGATCTGAATCACTACGAAAACAAGGTCCTGTTCTTCCAGTGTGGTCTGCGAAACGACACGCACGCGGCCGAAATTCATGGTCACCGTACCGAAGAACTCATTGCGCTGGTGCAGAACGTGCAGATCGGAATTGAAGATCTTGACAATGTCCGTTTCGGGGTCCGGCGCATAGAAATTCTCGAAAATGGAGCCGATGGCGTAATAGCTCACCACATGATGAAGTGTGGCAAGCGCCGGCTTCACGAACTTCTCGTAGACGCCCTGTCCGTCCTTGATCGACTCGATATTGCTTTTCGCGAGAGCGAGATGCTCGAGAAAATCCCGTTCCAAATTGATGCCACCTACCTCCCGCGCAAGATGAATGGCCCGGGACGCATATTGCAGGATCTGGACGGTCTCGAGGCCTGAGATCTCTGAAAAGAACCAGCCGCAGCTTGTGTACATCAACATGAGATTGCGCTGCATCTCAAGGAGTTTGAGACAGGCCGTGATCTCCTCCTTGGAAAGCTGCCGCAAGGCCTGACGGCTAAAGAATTCGTGAAGGACCTCGGGGGTCCGCTTCAGGGCCACATGAACATAGTCGTCGCGGGCAGCCCAGACGTCCTTCAGGTATTTGGCGCCTTCTTTTTCGTAAACCTGCGACAGTTCATCCCGGAGCCAATCGAGCGCCCAGCGGAGGGGTTTGCGCCAATGCTGGGTCCAATTGGCGGGCCCGCCGCCGCGGCAGCCGCAGTGGTCTTTCCACCGCGCCACACCATGAGAACAACTCCAAGAGGTCCCTTCGCCATTCTCCCCTTCGATCAGCCGAACTTCCTGACGCGGCGGATTCTCTTCGAGATATTCTCCGTAATTGACTATCCGGTACCCATGCCGCGGAATTTCCATGTAAGTAAGATACGCGAGTACGCGGTCCCCATAAGCCTTGTGATGACCGTAAGTCTCTCCGTCCGTTGCGACGTGGATCAACTGGGAGCGTTCATGCTCGACGACCGCGCTTTCGAGACGCTTCATAAAAAGCTTTGCGTCAAAAAGAAGATTGTCGAACCCGACGGCCTTGGAGATCGGCCCGTCATAAAAAAAGATATCGATCGAAAGAGAAGGATTGTTCTTGAGGAAATAACGGTACGGCTCCTTGGGATCGATGTGTCCCCCCGTCACATCCTGCCATTCCCCGCCCTCGAGAGGCCGGACGGCCCTGGCCTGATGCGGCGACAGGATAATGTATTTGACCCGTTCCGCGACAAGAACTTCGAGCGTCTCCTCGTTGCAGGCGGTCTCCGGCAACCAGATGCTTTCTGGGATGCGGCCGAACCGGGAACGGAAATCCTCGATCCCCCAGCGCACCTGGGTCTTCTTGTCCCGAAGATTCGCAAGCGGCATGATCATGTGATTGTAAACCTGAGCGATGGCATTGCCGTGGCCTCGCCTGGCCTCGCAGCTTGCACGGTCCGCGTGAAGGATGCTCCGGTAGGTGTCGGGATGCTTGGCCTCCAGCCAGGAAAGGAGCGTGGGCCCGAAGTTGAAACTGGTCCTCTCGAAATTATTGACGATCTCAACGATCTTGCCCTTGGCATCAAGGGCGCGGGCGCGGGAATTGGGGTGATAGCACTCGTAATGGATGCGCTCGTTCCAGTCGTGGAACGGCGCGGCGCTATCCTGCTGTTCGATCTCTTCGATCCAGGGATTTTCGCGCGGTGGCTGATAAAAATGCCCGTGGAGACAGATACAAACTTCTTTGGCCATATGGAAAAATCCCCCTTAGGAGGGTTAAAAGTGGCCCTAAAAAATCAACGGAAAGATTATATCACAGGAGAAGAATGACGCCGTAATCCAATTCAGAACGTTATTTTTTTTACTCAAGTGCTCTGGCGGGAAGTGTGTTGCGCCAACGTTTGCCATGCCCCACCGAGGCATGGCTGCACTCGCGAGCGTCGGCCTCGATGAGAAACCCTGGCTCTCGGCCTCCTTAGCGTGGCTTAACGCACTTCCCGCCTTCGCAATCCAAGAGAAGGCGGAGGGGTGAGACGAGGCACGCTAGTCCCAATTCCTATCAATTTCAGAGAATCTGAAATTGGGGCAATCCTTGTCACCATTATGGAAAAGAATGAAAGACAAGGATAGAAGGACGAGCGGGCAGGGACTTCTCGAAGAGAAGGAGCGAGGACTGTCCCAATTCTATTCAATTTCCACTCTGTGGAAATTGGGGCTGTCCTGACTACCATTCAGGAAAAGAAAAT
>CAYMER010000109.1:0-4698 GCA_964389345.1 uncultured bacterium
GGCGAACGTGCTTGATCTAAGCGCGCCCCTTTACACCGATTTCCTTGAAGGCTTTGATATGTTCTCAAAGGTCATCAAAACGCATAAGGATCTCGACTGGTTTTTGGAGCAACCGTCCATGAGCCCTCTTGATCTGTCGACGCTGGCAGGGTTGGGGGTCCGGCGTGGGTTTATTGATGATCGTCGCAAAGTCACGGAGATCGAAAAAAAGCTTAACAAAGATAGACCCGGGCTATGGGACGAAGATTTTCCTTTACCCAGCGATGAATTCTTAATTGAGGCGGCGGCTAAAGGTTTGATCCCGCGCTCTCGGGTCAATCTTGATGAAAGGCTTAAAAGGCATGTCAATGTGGTGATGAATACCTACAGCGCGATCGTGAAGACGGCAGTTGATTCGGGATACCTGCGGGATTTTGGTCAGGTCCAAAAATATCTTGACCGGATTGAAGCGGCACGCGGCGTTAGCGTTTGGTATGCCCATATTGTGACGGCCGCCGTGCGACAAGGGCTTTTAAAAACACCGGCAGCTCTCGAAGCTGTGGTGCAAAAGATCGAGAAAGACCCGGGCGGAAAACACCCTAAAGTGCTTGTCGATCTGGTCAAGATACGGCTGGAGGTTTATCAACGAGGGCTTTTAAAAACCGTCGACCTTGGCCATTATCTGGATGCACTTGTCGTATCAAAGGCCTGGTCTGCTTATGCCTATGCCATTACTGCTGCAATTCAGGCGGGGGCTATCCGTACGGCGAATGAATCAAATTCGTACCGGAGCAGGATCGCGCCCATCCATAGCCCGGAATCCTCCAAGGCAATCCTTTTGATCGATCTGGCGGCGTATAAAGCCGGGATCCTGAAAGAGAAGCCTGATGTGATGCCGGTCCTTCATCGACTTAATCCTTTAGGCAAGAAAGCATCGTCAGAAAAATACGAATCGTATGTGGAGATCATCATTAAGGCTGTTGATGCCGGTGTCCTCCCCGACGAGTCCATTTTTGCGGGGCTTAAGGAATTCTGCGAATGGGACCGGGTCCGGGCTACACAAAAGGCATTTTCAGCAGCGTTTGAAAATGAGAGCAAAGAAAGGGAGTTTGGCGCAGAAGGCACAGATTCGTTTTATTGGGATACGCGGCTTTGGGATATGTGGTCACGCACGCGCCGTTACGGTGCGGGTTCCTATTATTCCATTCTCGGTATGACGCCAGGGAAAGGTCTTCATAATTTAAGGAAAAATTATTTTCAACTAGCACTCAAGAATCACCCGGACCGCGTTCAGGACGCCGCGAAAAAGAAAGAAGCGGAGGAAAAATTCAAGACAATTGCCGAGGCTTATGAGGTGCTCAGCGATCCAGGCCTGCGACGGTCTTACAATGCCTTTCTGAGAACCAGTTCCGTCCGCTCGGAAACTCGCTCTTCAAGTTTCCGCACTGAGAGAAGGAACGAAGTTCCTTCCGTACGTGCCGAGGCCCGCCTTACGCCTCAGGTGGCGCGTAAGGGAACGGAGAAAAAGGAATTTGTACTTCTGATCGGGGGGGAAGATATCTATAAAGCCTTGCGGGTGTGGTTGTGGTTTGCGCGGGTTTACTGGAAGCTCAAAGGTTTCTCGCTCCGCGTGGTCCGGAATGCAAAAAAAGAAGATCTCCGCAAAGAATTACTGGAGAAAAAAGTCACACATCTGGGCGTGGCCGGCCATGGAGAGTGGGACCGGTGGAATGCCTCGGACGGGGAAGTGACCGAGGACGAACTTGCGGCATGGATGGCCGGAGCGCCAAAGAAAAAAAGCCTCTTTTTGACATTCACCTGCGGGCCGGACCTTGCGCGGCGCGGCGCTTATATTCCGGTCGAAAAATTCGGCTGGAGTGCGGTTGAGAAACCCTACGAACAAGTCCGCGGGTTCGCCTGGGTAGCGCTCCCGACTTTTTTCTTCGATCTCCCGGTCATGATCGCTCTGAGGGATCTTCTCTCTCAAAAGAAATTGTGGGTCCGGTTCTTCCACTCTCCCCAAAGCCTTGTTGTTTACGGTGCGTTAAAGGTGATCGTTGATACCGAGATCTGGATGCTTTTGATCGGGTCGCTGTCGACCTATTTCACAGAATCCGCGCTGAAAGGTTTTCAATACGGCATGCTCGGGGGCGTTGTCCTTCGGATTGCGCTTGGGGTCCCGCCATCGATTCTTTGGACATGGGCGCACTTTGGCAAACAGGCCAGGCAGGAGAAGTCAGCGAAAGATGGAGCCCCATCCCGCTCGGAAACTCGTTCTCCAAGTTTCCGCACTGAGAGGAGCAACGAAGCAGCTCCCGTACGTGCCGAGGCGCGCCAAGCATTGTCACCCCTCAGAGACCGGGTCTCTGATCAGAGACCCGGTCTCTACCAGGGTCCGTTCAGCCGCTCCGAGGCGCGCACAGAAAAAAGAAGGGCGGATGAGCTGGTGGGGCCCAAGGGTGAGCTGAACTTAGGTCTTTGGGAAGAACAGGTGCGGGAAGCAGCGGAGCGCGCGAATGAACGCACCGGGAGCCAGATGGAGGTTTTAATCTCCGGTGGAACACGCTACCTTTTGTCCGGCAACCGGAAAGATATGGATCTTGTCTTCGTCCAGAAAGACGGCAGGAAAAACAACAATCGCTATTTTGTGGTTTTCAGAGAAGCTTTGGAAGAAGCCCTCGGGAGGTTCGACGGTTACTCAAAGCAAAAACTTGAGCCGACGTACGAATCCATCGACATAGTCCGGATTGAGCGGCATTCGGACCCTTCAGCGAAGGCTCTGGTCAAATTCGAACCGTTCTTTGCTCCGTTCCAAAGCGAAGCGTCCGGAACGCATGCCACGGAAGAATTTTATCTTCTCGAACGGATCGGCATGACGCTCGAAAATTATCTGGAGTTAGGGCCCAGGGTTTTTCCCCAATTTCTTTATGACGCGCTTAAAGACTACATCGCCGCGGAATATTATATCGGTGATCTGGATATCTGGCGGGAGATGAAGGACCGTTTTGCGGCTTTAAATGAGTTGGATACCAAAGCCATCAAGGCTTTTTTTGAAGACCGGGAGGAACGGGTTCGCGATCTTCACCAGCAGTTCCTGAAAATCCCACCCAAAACAACCTCGGCCCTGATCGCAAAGCGTCTGCGGATCCCTCTAAGAATCCTCACCCGCTCCGAGGCGCGGCAAACTTTCGTGGATGGCGCGGAGACGCCAAGGGAAACGACCGTGGGATCGCTTATTCAAGCGATCCTCTTTGACATGGACGGGACGCTTTATGGCGTTCAAAGCGACCTGCGCATCGCCATCATCAAAAATTATGTCGCTCTTGTCCGGGAAAAGTTTCCGGAGGTCGGGGAACAAGCCGCGATGGACCGTTATCGCGCCAAGCGAGGGTGTGCGGAGGCAGCGATGTCGTTCGGTTTGAGTCTGGAGGAATATGCCCGGTCCATGGAACGCATTCCCTTCGAAGAAATAATCAGACCGGACCTTCCGTTACGGCAATTTCTTTTAAAATTAAAAGAAAAAAATATCCGGCTGCTCCTTTTCACGAACAATGTTCCGAGTGCCACTCGGAGGATCTTGGCGGCTCTGGGTGTTTCGGACCTTTTTGAAAAAGTGTATACGCCCGCGATGCTTGGGGGAGTGCGCAAGCCCGACAGCGAAGCTTTCCGGAAGATTTTCCGGGACCTTGGCATCACTCCTGAAAGGTCCGTCTCTGTCGGAGATTTGGAGGATTATGATATTGCCCCCGCTAAGGCCATAGGCTTATCCGGCGTTTTGGTCGACGGTACCGGCTCACAAAACCTCATCCGGACGCTTGAGGAGCAATTACCCCTGATCGAGACGGACTTAGCGAAAAGATCCCGCTCGGAGATGCGAAGCAATCTCCGCACTGAGAGTGACAGCAAAGCTGGCACCGTACGTGCCGAAGCGCGCGATGCGATCAGCGAAACTGTGTCGCGGATCAAGATCGACCCGAGGTTGCCTGAACCGGAAAAGATCCGGGCCCATATCGAAATGCTCTTGAAGCGGTATGTGGATCCCGATACCCGTCACGGGAGAAAGATCCTTAGAGGCGTCCGCAAGCTGAGCGTGGTTTCGGAGGCGGGGATCCGGCGGATTGCGGAACGTTTATTCGCCTTCAGCAGTGGCGTTTGGTTGGCCGGATGGATCCTCCAGCAATTTGTCGGAACCCCGGGGCGCTCTTTCGCGGGCTTTTTGGGAATGGCTCTCATAACGATAGGTGGTCCTGTCGTCATGATTTATTCGGGCATACTTCAAATATTAGCCCAAATGGGCAATGCGGCCCAAAGAGGCCTTTTGAAGAATTACATCAAGCTGGGCGATTCTGACAGAGAATTTCATCTTACCCATGAAATGGGTCATATTCTGGAATATGCGATGGGGTTGGGTGAAAACTCCTTTGCGGAAGCTTTTCGTAGTTTGTATTACGGTCCTTATTTGGGAATGCCTTGGATGAAGGAGAAGTGGGAACCCCGGTTTGAACGATATGCTCAGTTGCCGATAGATACCGCCAGGAAAGAACTTATCGAGATCCTCAAACGTAACAGGGCAGGACGCCTAAGCCGTCTCAGAAATATTTTCAACGTTCTTAATTCGGAAAATTACGAACTCGGAGCAGTCATCGGCGGAACGGTCAAAAAGCTTTTTCCGGAAAACGACAAAGTCGCGTTCGAATTCCTGGTCTCCGTATTTGAAGC